>DASZZH010000019.1 GCA_035543335.1 Burkholderiales bacterium | reverse complement strand
AGCGCTGGCCCGCTCCGCTGCACAGCTTCGCAGGTGCAGACGCTACACGGGCCCTCCTCGGCATCGTAGTCCGGGCTACGACCTTCGTCGCGCGCCTTGCATCTGAGCATTTTTCGTGTCAAACGCGGCTCCCGGAGAGTTTTTCAACACCCTGCTAGGTCCTTGCTCTGGGGAATCTTTAGCGTGCAAGTGTTAAGCTCGGCCTCCTGGTTCGTTGAAACTTCGCTTCAGAGAAGGAAACCTAAAAATTGAAGGTGAGCAGCAAGACTATTCGCGGGACCTTGCTCCATTTGAAGGCGCGCCTCCGCGGAAACGGCTTGGCACAAAAGTACGCCGGCGACGAGCCACCGCTGCGATCGGAGCTGCTCAGTGCCGACCAGATGGAACAGCATGGCAAGACGCTGGCGGGCTCGCACAAGTTGAGTCTGACCCGCGCACCGGACCAGCTTCTGACACGGCTGGCTGAGAATGAAGGCGTCCTGATCGGGGTTTGCAACCTGCTTACGGCGGCAGTCAAGGCGAACCGACGGATTGCGCCGGCCGGGGAATGGCTGCTCGACAACTTCTATCTGATTGAAGAACAGATTCGCACGGCCAAGCGACACCTGCCAAAGGGTTACAGCCAAGAACTGCCGCGCCTAGCTCACGGCCCATCCGCCGGACTTCCACGGGTGTATGACATCGCGCTGGAGACGATCTCGCACGGCGATGGACGGGTGGACCCGGAAAGTCTCAGAAGTTTCGTAGCGGCCTACCAGAAGGTCACCGCCCTCAAGTTAGGCGAGTTGTGGGCAATCCCTATCATGTTACGCCTGGCGCTGATTGAGAATCTCCGGCGTGTTGGAGCGCGGATCGCCGCCTACACGCTCGACCGAGACCGCGCCGACTCTTGGGCGGACCAGATGATGGAGGTTGCCGAGAACGACCCGAAGAGCTTGATTCTGGTGATTGCGGACATGGCGCGGTCGAGCCCACCCATGGTGAGCTCGTTTGTCGCGGAACTTGCGCGCCGATTGCAGGGACAGAGCCCCGCTTTGGCATTGCCGCTCACCTGGATTGAACAGCGACTCTTCGAGGATGGCCTGACGATCGAGCAGTTGGTACAGTCGGAAAACCAACAACAGGCCGCCGACCAGGTCTCTATAAGCAACAGCATCGGCAGCCTCCGCTTTCTGGGGGCGATGGACTGGCGCGAGTTCGTCGAGACGATGAGCGTTGTCGAGCAGAAACTGCAGGAGGATCCGGGCGGGGTCTACGGCAAGATGGATTTTGCCACCCGTGATCGCTACCGCCACGTGGTGGAGAAGATAGCGAAAGCAAGCCGCCTGTCCGAAAGCGAGGTGGCGCGCAAAGCGATCCAACTGGCGCACGAGGGCACGGCCAGGAAAGACGGTGACGATCGAGCGGCACATGTTGGGTTCTACCTGATCGACAGGGGGCTGCCGCAGCTCGAACGAACGGCGGAGGTGCGCCTTTCTGCCTTCGAGGCTCTGCAGAGAATGAGCTGCCGGTTTCCTTTGCTCCTCTATCTAGGCACGATCGTGCTGCTGACGGTGATCTTCACCGGGAGCTTACTGGCAAAAGCTCATGCCGACGGGTTGCATGGTTGGATACTCGCGCTGATTGGCATCCTCTCGGCTTTGTGCGCAAGTCATTTGGCGGTTGCGCTGGTGAACTGGCTGGCAACGTTGCTAGCGACGCCGCATCTGCTGCCGCGCATGGACTTTTCCGGAGGAATTCCGTCGCAATCCCGCACTCTGGCGGTGGTCCCGGCCATGCTCATAAGCGCTCAAAACATCGAGGATCTGATCGAGGCACTTGAAGTCCGGTTCCTGGCGAATCGGGACGCAAACCTGCACTTCGGCCTGCTGACTGATTTTCGAGACGCGCACGAGGAAACGCTGCCGGAAGACGAACCGCTGTTGCGGCTGGCCCAGAAGAGAATCGAAGAGCTGAATGAAAAGTACCGGAGTGCGAAAGGCGACACTTTCTTCCTTTTTCATCGCCCACGCCGTTGGAATCCTCAGGAGCGGCTGTGGATGGGTTACGAGCGTAAGCGGGGGAAGCTGGCAGAGTTGAATTCGCTGCTCCGCGGCGGCAGGCAAGATAGTTTCTCGCTGGTCATCGGCACGACTGACGTGTTATCGACCGTAAAGTACGTCATTACCCTGGACACGGATACGCAGCTGCCGCGCGATTCGGCGTGGCAGTTTGTGGGAGCTATGGCGCACCCGCTGAATCGTGCGCGCTACGACGAAGACAAGCAGCGCGTCTGTGAGGGGTACGGCATCCTGCAGCCACGCATGGCCGTGAGCCTGCCGGGTACGAACCGGTCGCGGTATGCGCGACTGTGCGGGAGTGAGTCCGGCATCGACCCGTATACGCGCGCCGTCTCTGATGTTTACCAGGATCTGTTCGGTGAAGGCTCGTTCATCGGCAAGGGGATCTATGACGTTGATGCGTTCGAGGGGGCGCTCAAGGGACGCTTTCCCGAGAACCGGATCCTTAGCCACGACCTTTTGGAAGGGTGTTACGCGCGCGCCGGACTGTTGAGCGATGTGCAGTTGTACGAGGAATATCCCTCCCGCTACAGCGCGGACGTGAGCCGCCGCTACCGCTGGATTCGCGGGGATTGGCAGATTGCACAGTGGTTGCTGCCGCGCGTTCCCGGCTCCGGCGCCAGCCGCCAGAGAAATCCGCTCTCGGATCTGTCCCAATGGAAGATCTTCGACAACCTTCGGCGTAGTCTCGCGCCTTTGGCGTTGACGCTCCTGTTGCTGCTGGGCTGGACGGTCTTGTCACCGGCCTGGTTTTGGACCTTGTCGGTGATCGGAATCATCCTGATTCCTCCCTTGATTGCCTCTATTCTGGACATGTTCCAGAAGCCGGACGACGTGCTGCTAGGCCAGCATCTCGCCGCGGCATTACGCTCAGCTGGCCGGCACTTCGCTCAGGCGGCACCTACGCTCGTATGCCTCCCGTATGAGGCGTTCTTCAGTCTGGATGCGATCGTGCGCACGGCCGGGCGGATGCTGGTCACACACAAACGACTTCTGGAATGGAATCCGTCGGGGGAGCTGGATCGTCTGAGCCGCACGGACTTCATCGCCTCTTGCCGGTCGATGTGGATCGCTCCCGTTATCGCCTCTGCCGCGGTGATCTATCTGACACTATCAAACCCGGCCGCGCTAGCAGTGGCTGGGCCCATACTGTGCCTCTGGTTTGCCGCCCCCGCCATCGCCTGGTGGATCAGCCGACCGCTCGTTCGCCGCGCAGCCAGGCTGACGGCCGACCAGACCATTTTTCTCCAGAAGATTTCCCGCAAGACCTGGGCGTTCTTTGAAACCTTCGTCGGTCCGGAAGATCATTGGCTGCCACCGGATAACTATCAGGAGCATTCCGTTACTATGGTCGTGCATCGCACGTCCCCGACCAACATGGGACTTGCGCTACTTGCAAATTTGTCCGCGTACGACTTCGGCTACATTCCGGCCGGACAACTCATCGAGCGCACGGCGAATGCACTTCACACGATGGAAGCCTTGGAACGGCACCAAGGTCACTTCTACAACTGGTACGACACGCAGTCTCTGCAGCCGCTGCCACCTCTCTACATTTCGTCGGTGGACAGCGGGAACCTCGCGGGCCATCTGCTGACATTGCGGCCTGGGCTGCTCGCACTTCCCGATCACAAGATCCTGGGGTCGCGATTGTTTGAGGGCTTAAGCGACACACTGAGGATACTCGTGGACGCTGCGGGAGGAGACGCTTCTCCCCAGCTCGCTCAACTTCAGAAGGATCTGGAGTCTACATACGATTCCCGGCCTGCCACGCTCGCGGCGGCGCGGCGGTGGCTAGCCCAGCTGGCGACGTCCGCCGCGGAGGTGGCCGGCAGCCTCGATGTTGGCAACGCAACTGAGCCCGAGAGCGAAGCGAAGTGGTGGGCGCAGGCGCTGGCCCGGCAATGCCGGGGCGCGCTCGATGAGCTGGCGTTTCTCGCCCCATGGATATTGCTGCCGGCCGCGCCGAGTGGGCTCAGCGACTTCCCGGACATCGGTGAGATCCCAACGCTGCGCGAACTGGCAAGACTTGAGGTGGAGTGGCTGCCGGCAATCGCGCGTCGGCTCGACGCAGACGCGACAGCCGAGGAAAGCGGATGGCTGGATGAGCTTGGACGCGCCATAACGGCAGCAAGCCGCCGCGCCAATGAGCGGATTGCAGCCAGCGATCACCTCGCACTGCAAGCAAACGAACTCGCGCGGATGGAGTATGACTTCCTGTACGACAAGGCACGTCATCTGCACGCTATCGGCTACAACGTCGGTGAGCGCCGCCAGGACTCGAGTTACTACGACCTGCTGGCTTCCGAAGCGCGACTATGCAGTTTCGTGGCGATTGCGCAGGGACAACTACCGCAGGAGAGCTGGTTTGCCCTGGGGCGCCTGCTCACTACCGTCGGTGGCGAACCGATTCTCCTGTCGTGGAACGGTTCGATGTTCGAGTACCTGATGCCGCTGCTGGTGATGCCGACGTACGAACACACGCTGCTCGACCAGACCTATCAGACGGCGGTGGAGCGACAGATCGCGTATGGGAACCAGCGCGGCGTAGCGTGGGGCATGTCGGAATCCGGCTACAACACGGTCGACGCTGGTCTCAACTACCAGTACCGCGCGTTCGGCGTGCCCGGCCTGGGGCTCAAACGCGGACTGGTGGAGGATTTGGTCATTGCGCCGTATGCCTCGGCGCTCGCGCTGATGGTGGCGCCCGAGGCGGCGTGCCTGAATCTGCAGCGGCTCGCCGCTGAAGGGCTGGAAGGAAAATACGGCTTTTACGAGGCGATCGACTACACACCATCACGTCTGCCACGCGGGCAATCGAGCGCCGTGGTGCGGTCGTTCATGACTCATCACCAGGGCATGATCTTTCTCTCTCTGGCCTATCTGATCCTGGACCGTCCGATGCAGAAGCGATTCGAGTCGGATCCGCTGTTCCAGGCGACCACGTTGTTGCTTCAGGAGCGAATTCCAAAGGCTACGGCGTTCTATTTGCACACTGCCGAACTTTCCGACATTCGTGCGATTTCCAGCGGTCCGGAGATGCCGGTGCGCGTACTCAGCAGCCCCGACACTCCGATACCGGAGGTGCAGTTGTTGTCGAACGGCAGATACCACGTGATGGTCACGAACGCGGGCGGCGGCTACAGCCGCTGCAAAGACCTCGCCGTCACACGCTGGCGCGAAGACACTACCTGCGACAACTGGGGCACGTTTTGTTACATCCGCGACGTAGCCAGCGGGGAATTCTGGTCTACCGCTCATCAGCCGACACTGGCGCAACCGAAGAACTACGAAGTTATTTTTTCAGAAGGGCGAGCGGAGTTTCGCCGTCGCGACCACGATTTCGATACGTATACCGAGATCGTTGTTTCGCCGGAAGATGACATCGAACTGCGCCGGCTCCGCATCACCAACCGCTCTCGTATAAGCAGAACGATCGACGTCACGAGTTACGCGGAAGTGGTTCTCGCATCATCCGCTGCGGACGCACTGCATCCGGCGTTCAGTAATCTCTTTGTTCAGACCGAGATCATCCATCAGCGGCAGGCTATCCTCTGCACTCGCCGGCCCCGCTCCCTCGAGGAGCAGGCGCCATGGATGTTTCATCTGATGGCCATGCACGGAGCGGACCTCGGAGAGATTTCATACGAAACGGATCGCATGCGCTTCATCGGCCGCGGTCGCACCGTCGCCGCGCCTCAAGCGATGAGCGATTCCGCGGCACTCTCGGGCAGCCAGGGCTCGGTGCTGGATCCGATTGTCGCGATCCGGTATCGAATAACACTCGATCCGGAACAATCGGCAACGATCGATATGGTCTCCGGCATCGGCGAAACCCGCGACGCGTGCCTGGGCCTGGTCGGGAAATATCAGGATCGGCATCTTGCGGATCGAGTTTTCGAACTGGCGTGGACGCATAGTCAGGTGACCCTGCGGCAGATCAATGCCACCGAGGCCGACGCGCAACTCTATGGACGCCTTGCCAGCTCTGTCATTTACGCCAATTCCTCGCTGCGCGCCGACGCGAGCGTTCTCATCAAGAACCGCCGCGGGCAATCCGGTCTATGGGGCTACGCCCTTTCTGGCGATTTGCCGATCGTGCTACTGCAGATTAAAGACCCAGCGAATATTGAGTTGGTACGCCAACTCGTGCAGGCCCACGCGTACTGGCGCTTGAAGGGACTGGCCGTGGACCTGGTGATCTGGAATGAAGAGCGCGGCGGTTACCGGCAACTACTCCAGGAACAAATCATGGGGCTGATTGCCGTGGGCGTCGAAGCACACGTGATAGATCGACCCGGCGGAATCTTCGTGCGGCCTGCCGATCAGATTTCCAGCGAGGACCGCATTCTGCTCCAATCGGTCGCGCGCGCCATCATCACCGACAGTCGTGGAGCGCTGGCGGAACAGATCAACCGTCGCGGCTTTATAGAGAAGCGAGTCTCGCGGGCAGAACAGATCGACCGTCGCGGCTTTATAGAGAAGCGAGTCTCGCGCTTGGTGCCAACCAGAACCTACCGTCCCGAACTCCAGGCTGCCGCTGAGTTGTCGCGTCGCGATCTGATCCTCTTCAACGGACTGGGAGGATTCACCCCTGATGGGAGCGAGTACGTCATAACGACTGCTCACGGCCAAGTGACGCCGGCACCCTGGGTGAATGTGCTGGCGAATCCGCACTTTGGAACCGTCATTTCCGAGAACGGACTGGCCTATACGTGGAGCGAGAATGCCCACGAGTTCCGCCTCACGCCCTGGCACAACGACCCCGTGAGCGATGCGAGCGGAGAGGTCTTTTACCTGCGCGACGAAGAGAGCGGCCATTTCTGGTCTCCCACGCCTCTGCCCAGCCGGGGAGCGACACCTTACGTCAGCCGGCATGGATTCGGCTACAGCGTCTTCGAGCATGCGGAGGCCGGCATCCACTCAACGCTCACGGTTTACGTGGCAATGGATGCGGCCGTCAAGTTCTCGGTGTTGAAGCTGCGAAACATTTCGGGACGATCCCGCCGGCTCTCCGCCACCGGATATGTGGAGTGGGTGCTGGGCGATCTGCGGCCGAAATCGACCATGCACGTGATCACCGAAATCGACCCGCTCAGCGGAGCGCTCTACGCGCGAAACCGATACAACACGGAGTTCGCCGGTCGGATTGCCTTCTTCGACGTGGACGATGCGACTCGGACCTTAAGCGGCGACCGCACTGAATTCCTCGGGCGCAACGGCACGCTCAATAATCCGGCCGCTATGACTCGGTCGCAGCTTTCCAATAAGGTGGGGGCGGCTTTGGACCCCTGTGCCGCAATCCAAGTTCCATTCGAGCTGGCCGACGGGCAAGAGCGCGAGATCATCTTCAGGCTCGGCGTAGGGCGAGACGCCGATGATGCCAGCAACCTAGTGCATCGCTTCCGGGGATCAACCGCCGCGCGCGGCGCGCTCGACACGGTGTGGCAGCACTGGAAGCACACGCTCGGCGCAGTGCAGGTGGAAACACCCGACCAGTCCCTCAACGTGCTGACCAACGGCTGGTTGCTGTACCAAACGATAGCGTGCCGCCTTTGGGCGCGGAGCGGATACTACCAATCGGCGGGCGCCTTTGGTTTCCGCGATCAGTTGCAGGACGTAATGGCACTCGTCCACGCCGACGCGCGCCTTGTACGCGAACATCTACTGCTCTGTGCATCCCGTCAATTCAAGGAAGGGGATGTACAGCATTGGTGGCATTCTCCGTCGGGCCGTGGCGTGCGTACGCACTGTTCGGACGATCACCTCTGGCTGCCGTTGGCGACGTGCCGCTACGTTCTGAACACAGGGGATACCGGGGTGCTGGATGAATCCATCCACTTCATTGAAGGCCGGCCGGTGAACCTCGAGGAGGACTCGTATTACGATCTGCCCAGCCGGTCTGAGGAGGCGGCAAGTTTGTACCAACACTGTGCGCGAGCCATCCTGAGGGGTCTCAGATTTGGCGAGCACGGCCTGCCACTCATCGGCTCCGGTGACTGGAACGACGGCATGAATATTGTGGGCAAACACGGCAAAGGGGAAAGCGTCTGGCTGGGTTTTTTCCTTTATGAAGTGCTCATGCGATTCACCGAGGTTGCCCGCGTGCATGGTGACATATCCTTCGCCGAGCGTTGCCAGCGGGAGGCGGCTCAAGTACAACAGAACATCGAGCAGAATGGCTGGGATGGCGAGTGGTACCGCCGCGCTTACTTCGACGACGGTTCGCCGCTTGGATCGGCGAGTAACGCCGAATGCCAGATTGATTCGATTGCGCAAAGCTGGTCTGTTCTATCCGGTGCGGGAGATGCCAGACGCTCGCACATGGCAATGGAGGCGGTGGATAAGCGCCTCGTTTGCCGGGATCATGCGCTGATCCAACTTTTGGATCCGCCGTTCGACAAGTCGACTTTGAACCCCGGCTATATAAAAGGCTACGTCCCGGGCGTGAGAGAGAATGGCGGGCAATACACTCATGGGGCGATCTGGGCGGCGATGGCGTTCGCTGCATTGGGCGACAGCCGGCGCGCATGGGAACTGTTGGCCATGATCAACCCGGTAAACCATGCGAGATCTGCGGAGGCGATTGCCACCTACAAAGTAGAACCGTACGTGGTCGCGGCCGACGTGTATGCACTCTCGCCGCACACCGGCCGCGGCGGATGGACATGGTACACGGGCTCTGCCGGCTGGATGTATCGGCTTATCGTGGAATCACTCCTGGGGCTGAGGCTTGAAGTAGATAAACTGCGCTTTGTGCCGTGCCTCCCTGCGGATTGGGAGGCGTTCAAGGTGCATTACCGATACGGGGAAACTTTCTACCATATCGCCGTGCTGCATACGCGTGCCGGGAACGGCGAGATGAGTGTGATAGTTGATGGCGTTGAGCAACACGACAAGGCAATTCCTCTTGTTGACGACCGTCAGGAACACTCGGTCGAGGTGAGAATACACGCCCCACGCAGTTGATATCGAAGATTTCCCCACCATCAGCATCGTGTCAGTTCTGTCAACTTAACACCGTTATGAATTGAAAAAGCCGGCACGTGGGCGAGACTGTCACTGATGAAAGGCAATTCCCCCAGTGGCTAATAATTTGGGCTGGAAAACGATGACCGCGATACGAGAGGTGGGATGTGTTCATCCCCCATTTAGTCCCCTATCCTTGTAACTTGACAATACCCGGCCACTTGGGGTATTTCAACTATCTGATGCTCGCGGGGACGCTCTGCGGCGTCGAAATGGGACTGGCGATGGCAGGGGTACCGATCAGCCGGACCGGCGTGACTGCTGCCCTGGAATATCTGAGCGATGCGCAGCCTGCGACCCAGTCCGGCGGCCGGGTAGCCGTTACAACATGACGCCACGGTGGATTATTGCCTAGCCGGTTTTGCGCCAGAAGATGCTGCCGCTTTTTAGACAAAAAATTCGAGAGGAGATCACCAGCCATGAAGCCGCCAAAGTCACTGACCGTTCTACTGTTCGCGAGTATCTGCGCCGGCGCGGCGATGGCCGAGCCGATCGAAATCAAACTTGGCCATGTGGGCGAACCCGGCTCGCTGTTCGCCCAGTCGTCGGAGGAGTTTGCCCGCCGCGCCAACGCCAAGCTGGGCGACAAGGCCAAGGTTGTGGTGTTCGGTTCGAGCCAGCTGGGCGGCGACAAGGAGCTGCTTCAGAAGTTGAAGCTCGGCACGGTAGACATGGCGGTGCCTTCTACCGTGATGTCCTCGGAAGCGGATCTGTTCGGCGTCTTCGAAATGCCTTACCTGGTGAAGGACCGCGCCCACATGACGCGAATCGAGAAGGAGCTCTTCTGGTCAAAGTTCGAGCCCGAGGTGGAGAAGAAGGGCCTAAAGATCCTTGCGGTTTGGGAAAACGGTTATCGACACATCACCAACTCCAAGCGCCCAATCAACTCCCCGGCCGACTTGAACGGCATCAAGCTGCGCGTTCCCGAAGGCAAGTGGCGGGTGAAGATGTTCCAGGCCTACGGGGCGAACCCGAGCCCGATGAAGCTCTCCGAAGTCTTCACGGCGCTGCAGACCGGCGTGATGGACGGCCAGGAAAACCCCTTCACCCAGATTTACAGCCAGAAGTTCCAGGAGGTGCAGAAGTACCTTTCGCTCACCGGCCACGTCTACACGCCGGCCTACTTGACCGTCGGCGCTAAGAAATGGGCAACGCTGCCGGCCGACGTGCGCAAGAGCCTCGAGGACACGGCGAAGGAGACGCAGGCTTTCGTGTACCAAAGGGCGGAAAGCGACGATAACGAACTGCTCGGCAAGCTCAAGACCGCCGGGATGCTGGTGAACACATCCAACAAGGACGCCTTCATCGCAGCCTCGAAGCCGGTATACGAGGAATTCGCCAAGGAAGTTCCGGGCTCGAAGGAGATCATCGACCGCGCCATCGCGCTTGGAAAGCAGTAGCGCCATGAGCCTCGACTCGATCCGCGAGAGCTACGAGCGAGCCCTCGAGTGGCTGGTCGTGCTGCTCATGGCCGCGCTCGCGGTGGAAGTGACGCTCGGCGTCGTCTTTCGGACGTTCGGAGCATCCCTCGTGTGGTACGACGAGCTGGCCTCCATCCTGCTCGCCTGGCTCACCTTCTACGGTTCCGCCCTGGCATCGGTGAAGCGCGCGCACATCGGCTGTCCCGAGCTGGTGGCCTTCCTTCCACCCGTGCCCAAGCTCATCGCGCGAGTGATCGCGGAGGTGTTCACGATCGGCTTCTTCCTGCTGATGGGCTGGATGGGATACCAGGTGCTGGGCGTCCTCGATACCGACCATCTGGTGAGCCTGCCGTCGATCCCGGTGAGCTGGGTGCAGTCGGTGGTCCCGGTGAGCGCCGTGCTCATCATCGCGGCGGAGCTGATAACGATGCCGAAGGTGCTGGCCAACGCGATGGCGGCGCCCGCGGTGACCGGCGGGGCTTCGCACTGATGGAAATGCTCTTTCTCTTCGTCTGCGTGCTGGCGCTCGTCGTGATCGACGTGCCGATCGCGGTGTCGCTCGGCATCGTCGCGGTCGCCGCCATGGTATGGACCCAGGGCAGCGGCTCGCTTCCCAACCTGCCCATCGTGCTCTACAACGGCGCCACCAATTTTCCGCTCATCGCGATCCCGCTTTTCATCCTCGCGGGGGCGATCATGAACGCCTCGGGGATCTCGCGGCGCCTCATCGCCTTCGCCTCCGCCATCCTGGGCTTCATCCGCGGCGGGCTGGCCATGGTGTCCATCGGCGCGTCGATGTTCTTCGCCGAGATTTCCGGCTCCGCGGTCGCGGACGTCTCGGCGCTGGGATCGATCCTGATTCCCGCGATGAAGTCCAAGGGCTACCCGGCGCCCCTCGCCGCGGCCATCATGTCGTCGGCGGCCACGCTCGCGGTGATCATCCCGCCCTCGATCCCCATGATCCTCTATGCGGTCATGGCCGAAACCTCCGTCGTGAAATTGTTCGTTGCAGGCATCGTGCCGGGCATCCTCGGCGGCTTCGCGCTCATGGGCATGGCGTACTGGATGGCGCGTCGCTACAACCTGCCCATCGAGGAGAAGTTCCAGTGGTCGCGCGTGCGCAGCACCTTCCGGGGCGCGTTCTGGGCTTTCACGCTGCCGATGATCATCCTAGGATCGATCTTCGGCGGCTATGTCACGGCGACTGAAGGCGCGGCGATGGCGGTGCTCGCGGCGCTCTTCATCGGGCTTGCGGTTTATCGCGAGCTCGACCTGTCGCACCTCAAGACCGCGATGATCGAGGGCGGCGTGCAAACCGCGGTGGTGATGCTGCTCGTGGCCAGCTCCGCGCTTCTCGGCAGCTATCTCACGGAGATTCAGGCGCCGCAGAAGCTTGCCCATGTCATCACGCAGATCACGAGCAACAAGTGGTTCGTGCTGGCGCTCCTCAACCTGCTCTTCCTCTTGCTCGGGTGTTTCCTGCACTCGGCCGCGGCTATCATCCTGGTGGTGCCGGTGGTGATGCCGCTGGTAAGGTCGGTGGGCATTGATCCGGTGCACTTCGGACTCATCGTCACCATCAACCTCGGCATCGGGCAGCAGACCCCGCCGGTTGCCTCCGTGCTCATGGTCGCTTGCTCGATCGCCAAGGCGACGGTCTGGGAGGTGACGCGGGTCAACATATATTTCATCGGCGTGCTGTTCACGGTGCTGATGCTGGTCACCTATGTCCCCGTCACCGGCATGGGACTGGTACAACTCTTCTACCCATAGGCCATGTCCGACACGATTCTTATCCGGCGCGACGGTGCCGTCGCCACCGTTACGCTGAACAACGCGGAGAAGCTGAATGCCCTCACCTTCGGCATGTGGATGCGGTTGGGTGAGGTGATGCGCGAGGTGGACGCGGATGAATCGCTGCGCTGCATCGTGCTGCGTGGCGCGGGCGACAAGGCATTTGCGGCCGGCGCTGACATCTCGGAGTTTGCCACTGAACGCGCCAATTCGTCGCAGGCAAAGGCTTATGGTGAGGCCATCCATGGCACCATGCGGGCGATCGCCGATTGCCGGCACCCGACGGTAGCGCTGATCCAGGGCGTGTGTGTGGGCGGCGGGCTGGAGATCGCGTCCATGTGCGACCTGCGCATCTGCGGTGCCAGCAGTCGTTTTGGCGTGCCGGTGAACCGGCTTGGGCTGGTCATGGCATACGGCGAGATTCAGGGGCTCATGATGCTGGTGGGGCGGGCGACGGCGCTGGAAATCGTGTTGGAAGGCCGCGTGTTCGGTGCCGAGGAGGCGCGTGAAAAAGGCCTCGTCAACCGTGTGGTGCCGGACGACAAAGTCATCGAGGAGGCCTATGCCACCGCGCGCCGCATCGCCGACGGCGCGCCGTTGGCGGCACGCTGGCACAAGCGCTTCATCAATCGTCTCGGCGACCCGCGGCCTCTCACCGAAGCGGAGCGTGACGAGAGTTACGCCTGTTTCGACACCGAGGACTTCCGCATCGGTTATCGCGCGTTCCTCGCGAAGAAAAAACCCGAGTTCAAGGGGCAATGAACATGGGACCGCTGGCCGGCCTCAAGGTCATCGAACTTGCGCACATCATGGCCGGCCCCATCTGCGGCATGCTGCTCGCCGACATGGGTGCGGATGTCATCAAGGTCGAGAAGTTTCCTGGCGGCGACGATACGCGCCGCTTCGGCATTCCTGACATCCGCGGCGAATCCTCCGCGTTCATCGTCATGAACCGAAACAAGCGGGGCATAGCGGTCGATCTCAAGCAACCGGCCGGTAAGGATGTGTTGCGCCGCTTGTTGGCCACGGCAGACGTGGTCACCGAGAACTACCGCAAGGGGACGATGGAAAAACTGGGCCTCGGCTACGATGGGCTCGCGAAGGTGAATCCGGGACTCATCTACTGCGAGATTTCCGGTTACGGGCGCACCGGACCCTACTCCGACAAACCAGGCTTCGATCTGATCGCGCAAGGGATGTCGGGGCTTATGAGCATCACTGGGGAGCCGGGCCAGCCGCCCATCAAGTGCGGCGGACCAGTGACGGACGTGGGCGCCGGCGTGCTCGCGGCTCTGGGAATCGTCTCTGCCTACATCCATCGCCTGAAAACTGGCCAGGGCCAGCGAGTGGATACCTCGCTTTTCGAGGCGGGCATCATTCAGACCTACTGGCAGGCGGCCTACTTCTTCGCCACGGGAACGGCAGCCCCCGCCATGGGCTCGGGCAATCTCACCAGTGCCCCGTATCAGGCCTTTCAGACGAGCGACGGGTGGGTCAACGTCGGCGCAGCGAACCAGGCCAATTGGGAGCGACTGATTGCCGTGCTGAATACGCCAGAACTTGGCGCCGATCCGCGCTTCGCCAGCAACACCAGCCGAATGAAGCACCGCACCGAGCTGGTGGCGGCACTCAGCCCGATCATTAGCCGGTCCACCACCGCCAAGTGGTGCGAAAAGCTCGAAGAGGCGGGCCTGCCGGTCGGACCGGTCCTGAGCGTACCGGAGATGCTCGCTCATCCCCAGACCCTTGCGCGCGACATGGTCGTTGAAACCAATCATCGACGCATCGGCAAGGTGCCCGCACTCGGGTTTCCGCTCCGGTTCTCGCAAACGAAGGGCGAAGTCACCCGCAGCGCGCCGGTGCTGGGGGAGCACACACGGGAAGTGCTCGCGGAGTACGATTACACGGCAAACGACATTGAAAAACTGATCGAAGAAGGTGCCGTGGGCGTAGCTTAGGACGGGATTCGTTTGTTCCCGCCGTGCAGAAACCACGTTTGCATGATCGCCGAGACTTGGCGTGGCTATTTGTGGTCGTTTGACGAAAGGGAAATTAAAATACGCTAGGCCTTCGGTGTCGGACGTAGCGACCTGAATCCGCCTTTCTCCACATCCTTGTTTTGCCTCCAGGTGTAATCACCGGTCAAATAGAGCTTCGCGCTGAGCAAGAATATGTATCAAGGCTCAATTCCGGTGTTCACCGAACGGCGGGTTCTGGTGCAAAGTAGATTCGGGTCCACCATCCGTTGTGATTTTTGGAACTTTTCAACCACAACCCGTCGGAGGGTCGGCAAGTTGTTGCACCAGAACCATCCCAGGTTGAAGAGCAAATCCTCGCTTGGCAACCAGCTTATTAGATCTGGAATGCCTCAAACATCATAACGGTTCGGCAAGTTGTTCGAACACTTGAAGTGAGAACCCCAAACGTTCACGTGATGATCCCCTTACAAGCGTGCCTTCTTAATCTAGGCCGCATATAACCGGCCGAACCTGCCCAACGGCCATCTAAAGTACGCCGATAAAGTCACGCTTTCCGAGCTCGACTCCGACAAGCTCCGTCTGTCTGGCATACCTCTTGAGGTGAAAGACTCAATTCGGTTGATGATGAATGCCATTCTCCGTACGGAGCTGGCATCATCGAATCTCTCTATCGAAAAACGATCTTTTGGCACAGCCGCCAGAGAGTGAATCACCAAGTCTTTGAAGTTTGGTGGCCAAGGGCGGAATCGAACCACCGACACAAGGATTTTCAGTCCTCTGCTCTACCAACTGAGCTACTTGGCCATTTGATACTACCGGTACTTCGAGAAATCCTTGTTACAAGAATTTTGGCTCCGGCCGCGGGCTTCCACCCGCTTAACGTGCGACTAGTCGCACATTAGCCTGCACCTCAACAAGCCGCTTGCGCGGCGTGTTGTCAGTCCTCTGCTCTACCAACTGAGCTACTTGGCCATCCGTGCTGCTATCGATACTTCAAGAAATCCTTGTCACAAGGATTTTGGCTCCGGCCGCGGGCTTCCACCCGCTTAACGTGCGACTAGTCGTACAATTAGCCTGCACCTCAACAAGCCGCTTGCGCGGCGTGTTGTCAGTCCTCTGCTCATTCCGGCCAATTCCGTTGCATCGGGATTGGCGCTCGCAGGCTCGTCGCAGTGCGACTCGAATTCCCTGTTCGCCCAACTGAGCTACTTGGCCATTATTTGAAGCGCGGTATTACAATCTTAATTCAAAAACAAGTCAAGCCGACAAATTTGCGTGTACGTAAAACAAAACCCCTTGGCTACGAACCAAGGGGTTTTGTTTTTATGCTGAGACCGGGCAATTACATATCCATGCCGCCCATGCCCCCGCCAGGAACGGGCTTGTCTTCAACCAGTTCCGCCACCATGCAGTCGGTGGTCAACATGAGGCCGGCGATGGAGGCCGCGTTTTGCAGGGCATAACGGGTGACCTTGGTCGGGTCGAGCACGCCCATCTCCACCAGATCGCCGTATTCGTTAGTCTGCGCGTTGTAGCCGAAATTGCCTTTGCCTTCCTTGACTTTGTTCGCCACCACTGAAGGCTCCTCTCCGGCATTGGCCACGATTTGGCGCAGCGGCTCTTCTAGCGCGCGCATCACGATTTTGACGCCCGCGTCCTGATCGAGGTTGTCGCCCTTAACCTTGATATTGGCCCTCGCGCGAAGCAGCGCGACGCCGCCGCCGGCGACGATGCCTTCTTCCACCGCGGCGCGGGTCGCGTGCAGCGCGTCCTCGACACGGGCTTTCTTTTCCTTCATCTCGACTTCGGTCGCGGCGCCGACTTTGATCACCGCCACCCCGCCGGCGAGCTTGGCTACGCGCTCCTGCAGCTTCTCCTTGTCGTAGTCGCTGGTGGCGTCGTCGATTTGCTTGCGGATTTGCTTCACCCGCGCTTCGATGTTCTTAGAATCGCCTGCGCCGTCAATGATGGTGGTGTCTTCTTTCGCCACCTCGACGCGCTTCGCCTGTCCGAGATCCTTAAGCGTGGCTTTTTCCAGAGTGAGCCCGAGTTCTTCCGCAATCACCGTGCCGCCAGTGAGAACCCCGATATCCTCGAGCATGGCCTTGCGGCGGTCGCCGAAGCCCGGCGCTTTCACCGCGCAGGTCTTGAGAATGCCACGAAGGTTGTTGACTACCAGAGTGGCCAGCGCTTCGCCTTCCACTTCCTCCGCGACAATCAGCAGCGGCTTGCCGGCTTTCGCCACCTGCTCCAGCATCGGCAGGAGATCGCGGATATTGGATATCTTCTTGTCGTACAGCAGCACGTAGGGGTTTTCCAGCAGCGCAATTTGCTTGTCAGCGTTGTTGATGAAATACGGCGAGAGATAGCCGCGGTCGAACTGCATGCCTTCCACGACATCGAGCTCCATTTCCAGCGACGATCCGTCTTCCACGGTAATCACGCCTTCCTTGCCGACTTTCTCCATGGCTTCGGCAATTTTGTCACCGATGGAGGCGTCAGCGTTAGCGGAAATTGCACCGACTTGAGCAATTTCCTTCTGAGTAGTGCAGGGCTTGGAAATTTTCTTGAGTTCCTCAACGGTCGCCGTAACCGCCTTGTCTATGCCGCGCTTTAAATCCATCGGATTCATGCCGGCGGCCACGTACTTCATGCCTTCCTGAATGATGGACTGCGCCAGCACGGTCGCGGTGGTAGTGCCGTCCCCCGCCACATCGGAAGTTTTCGATGCCACTTCCTTCACCATCTGCGCGCCCATGTTCTCGAACTTGTCCTTGAGCTCGATTTCCTTGGCCACCGACACACCGTCCTTGGTGATGGTGGGGGCGCCGTAGGAGCGCTCAAGCACCACGTTGCGGCCCTTGGGGCCGAGGGTTATTTTCACCGCATCGGCGAGGATATTCACGCCGGCGAACATCTTCGCGCGCGCGGCTTCACTGAATCTTACGTCTTTAGCTGCCATGTTCTTCTCCTAAAATTAAGTTCCGCTTTAATTACTCAACCACGCCCATGATGTCTTCTTCGCGCATCACCAGAAGCTCCTCGCCTTTGACTTTCACCGTCTGGCCTGAATACTTGCCAAACAGCACTTTGTCGCCGACTTTCACATCGAGCGGCCGGACTTTGCCGTCTTCAAGAATTTTGCCCTTGCCGACGGCGACGATTTCACCTTGGTCGGGCTTTTCCGCGGCGGTGTCGGGAATCACG
Source organism: Burkholderiales bacterium (assembly GCA_035543335.1). Classification (NCBI taxonomy): domain Bacteria; kingdom Pseudomonadati; phylum Pseudomonadota; class Betaproteobacteria; order Burkholderiales; species Burkholderiales bacterium. The sequence goes on along the minus strand of DASZZH010000019.1, from coordinate 30,650 downwards.
ATGCCGGAAGCCGTCTTGCGTTCTTCTTCCAGGCGCTTGACAATAACCCGGTCATGTAAAGGACGAATTTTCATATTTCATCTCCGATAGTTAGAGGTATTTACTCGGCCTGGCGGCAGGAGTGCCGCCAAGCGCTGAAAAGGGGATTAGCACTCACCTCATGTGAGTGCTAATAATACGGCCTAAGTCTTTTATTATCAAGGGGTGCTTGTGGGAAACAGGGAATTTCTGGCACGCAGTCTCACCGCCGTATGGCATCCCTGTACCCAAATGAAAGTCCACGAGACCCTGCCGCTCATTCCCATCAAAGAAGGCAAAGGCATCTGGCTTTATGATTTTGACGGCGGGCGTTATCTCGACGCCATCAGCTCGTGGTGGGTCAATCTCTTCGGTCACTCCAATCCGCGCATCAACGGCGCGCTCATCGAACAGCTGGAAAAGCTCGAGCATGTGCTCCTCGCCGGCTTTACCCACGAGCCGGTGATTGAATTATCCGAGCGTTTGAGCAAGCTCGCGCCGCGCGGGCTGGGACATTGCTTCTATGGCAGCGACGGGGCATCCAGCATCGAAATCGCGCTCAAGATGAGTTTTCATTTCTGGCGCAACAGCGGGCGCGCCGAAAAGACCGATTTTATCAGCCTCGAAAATGGCTATCACGGCGAAACGCTGGGCGCGCTTTCGGTCACCGATATCGCGCTTTTCAAGGATACCTATGCGCCGCTGCTGCGTCACTGCGCACACGTTGTTTCCCCCGACTGGCGTTTTGCCGAGCCCGGTGAATACAGCCTGCAATACGCCCTGCGCTGCGCTGAAAAACTGGAAACCCATTTAAGCGAGCATCATCAGGAGATCGCCGCCTTCATCGTCGAGCCTCTGGTGCAATGCGCAGGCGGCATGGCAATGTATCATCCCGAATATCTAAAACGCGCGCGGCAGATTTGCGACCGGTATTCGGTGCATCTGATTGCCGATGAAATCGCCGTGGGTTTTGGCCGCACCGGCACGCTGTTCGCCTGCCAGCAGGCGGGCATCACTCCGGACTTTCTGTGTCTTTCAAAAGGCATCACCGGCGGCTATCTGCCGCTTTCAGTCGTCATGACCACCGACACCGTTTACCAGGCGTTCTACCACGACGAAGTGGCGCGAGGTTTTCTGCACTCGCATTCTTATACCGGCAACGCGCTCGCCTGCCGCGCCGCGCTGGCGACGCTGGACATCTTTGAGCAGGACCAGGTAATTCAGGCCAACTACAACAAATCCGCGCAGTTCACCAAAATCGCCAAGCCGCTTTCGCAGCACCCCAAAGTCAAGGATTTTCGCAACACCGGCATGATTTGGGCCTTTGAGGTGACCACCAACGATAAAAATTTCACGCGAAATTTCTATCACGCGGCGCTGGAGGCGGAACTGTTGCTGCGGCCGCTGGGGAATACCGTGTATTTCATGCCGCCCTATATCATCAACGAAGAAGAAATGCATTTGCTGTTGGACAGAACCGCAGGCCTTCTGGAGAAATTCTGAGCATGCGCTTTCATGCGTTGATTTTACTATTATTTTTTTCACCGCTGGCGGCGGCGGAACGCCCGCCTGCGCCGATCAACCAGGCGCTGAAACACGCGGGATTAAATGCAGAGCATGTCGGCATCTTCATTCAAGAAGTGAATGCCAAAACCCCAGTGCTGGTTTATGGCGCGGACCATCCGTTCAATCCGGCTTCCACCATGAAGCTGGTCACAACTTACGCAGGCTTGGAACTCCTCGGGCCGGCTTACACCTGGAAAACCGAGTTTTACGCCAACGGCACGCTAGAGGGCGGGGTATTGAATGGCGACCTGATCATCAAGGGCTACGGCAATCCCAGGCTCACACTGGAAAATTTCTGGCTGATGCTGCGCGAGCTGAAACTGCGGGGCTTAAGCGAAATCCGCGGCGATCTGGTTTTGGACCGCGGCTATTTCAAAATCGAAAACGGCGATCCTTTCCGCTTCGATAATGAACCGTACCGCCCTTACAACGTCGCTCCGGATGCGCTGCTACTTAATTTCAAGAGCATCCGCCTACAATTTATTCCCGATATCGACAAGAAAACAGTGAAGGTGATTGCCGACCCCAAGCCGCTGCAGCTTGAAATCGTCAATAACCTCATTCTCGCGGATGAATCCTGCGGCGACTGGAAAGCCAAGGAAGCAAGCGACATTCAAACCACCCCCCAATCCGCGCGCATCGTGCTGAATGGCGGTTATCCCCTGGGCTGCGGCGAGCAAATCTGGCAGGTGGCGCTTTTCAGCCATCCGCAATACGTCTACAGCGTGTTCAAGGAACTGTGGCAGGAATTGGGTGGAAAGATCAAAGGCACTGTGCGCGAAGCGGAAACGCCGGCTGAAGCGCGCCTTCTATTCAGCGGAGAGTCGGTGACACTGGGCGAGGCGGTGCGCGACATCAATAAATGGAGCAACAACGTGATGACGCGGCAGCTGTTCCTGACGATAGGCGCGGAAACTTCGCACCTGCCCGCCACGCCGGAACAATCCGCGCTGGCGATCAAGCAATGGCTCGCAGAAAAGAGCTTGTCATTCCCCGAGATGGTTCTGGAAAACGGGGCCGGATTGTCGCGGAATGAGCGGATCAGCGCAAGACACCTGGGCCTGATTTTGCTTGCCGCCTATAAAAGCCCGCTGATGCCGGAACTGATTGCCTCGCTGCCGCTGGCGTCGGTGGATGGCACGATGAAAAAACGGCTGAACGGCAGCGGCGTTTCGGGGAGAGCGCATCTCAAGACCGGGAGTCTTGAGGGCGTCAAAGCCATCGCCGGCTACGTGCTCGACCACCAAGGCCGGATGGTCGTCGTGGTGTGCCTCGTCAACCATCCGCGCGCCGGCGACACCGAACCGCTGCAGGACGCGTTGTTGCAATGGGTTTACCAGCGCAGGTAATCAGGGCCAGGAGGATTATGTCTACGTGCTGAACGACACCCAAACACTGCTTTTGGAAGACGGGGGACTCAATTAAAAAGTGTGAAGTATGCCCTTTAACTGGACTTGTCATAGGGCTATACTCGGGGGCGTATGGCGATTTTGTTGCCTTGTGACAGATATGGAGGACGCCATGAAATTCCATCCTTTAATTTCCCTGGTCTTGGGCGGCCTACTCCTGCCCTTGGCGGTAAGCGCGCAGAATTATGACGGTCAAGGCTACGCTGAAGCGGGCTACGGCGCGGACTCGACCCTGCTCAGATATAGTGGCGGCGTGGGTTTGAAATACCCCGCCCTCATGGGGCACTATTACCAGTTTGGAAAATATCTGGGCGCCGAACTCGGCAACATCGGTAATGGCAACGGCCTGTCGACGCCTTATGCCTTCGCTTCAAAAAGCCGGAATTTCATGGGAGTCGGTACGCTGCCCATCGGCGATAAATTCTCCCTTTTTGGCAAGTTCGGCGTCGCCAAATCCAGCTCGGATTATGGGCAGAACCTGAGCATCCCTTCTTATGTGCGGGAAAGAAACTCCGACCTCACTTACGGCATCGGGCTTAAATACAACTACAACCCGAATCTTAACCTGCGCCTAGGATGGGATCGCTACAACAGTCTGGGCGGGGAAGATACTTACAACAGCCAAAACGAAGTGCGCTGGTTCTCGCTTGGCCTCGGGCTGAGATTCTAGGCAACTTCCGAACCAGCGGCCTACAGCCCAAGCTCTTTCCAAAGCGCGTCGATTCGCCGCTTAACCGCCTCGTCCATTTTGATCGGCCGTCCCCACTGACGGGTTGTTTCCGCCGGCCATTTATTTGTAGCATCGATGGCCATCTTGCCGCCCAAGCCGGAAACGGGGCTGGCAAAATCCAGATAATCAATCGGCGTGTTTTCCACCAGCAGCGTATCGCGCCGGGGATCCACGCGCGTCGTCACCGCCCAAATCACCTCTTTCCAGTCGCGGATGTTCACATCATCGTCGGTGACGATGATGAACTTGGTGTACATGAACTGGCGCAGGAACGACCAGATGCCAAACATCACGCGCTTGGCGTGGCCAGGGTACTGCTTTTTCATGCTTACGCAGGCGAGACGATAGGAGCAGCCTTCCGGCGGCAGATAGAAATCGGTGATTTCCGGAAACTGTTTTTGCAACAGCGGCACAAACACTTCATTTAACGCCACGCCCAGAATCGCCGGTTCATCCGGGGGCTTGCCGGTATAGGTGCTGTGGTAAATCGGTTGGTGGCGCATCGTAATCCGTTGAATCGTAAATACCGGAAAGCGTTCCTGCTCGTTGTAATAGCCGGTGTGATCGCCAAATGGGCCTTCGAGCGCGGTTTCTTCCGGATGAATCGCGCCTTCTAAAACGATTTCGGCGCTTGCCGGCACCTGCAAATCGTGGCTTAAGCATTTCACCACTTCGGTCTTGGCGCCGCGCAACAGCCCCGCAAACTGATATTCGCTCAAGGTGTCCGGCACCGGCGTCACCGCGCCGAGCAGGGTCGCGGGGTCCGCGCCCAACGCCACGGCCACCGGAAAAGGCGTCCCGGGGTGCGCGAGCGTGTGGTCGCGAAAATCCAGCGCGCCGCCCCTTGCGCTAAGCCATCGCATGATCACTTTGTTCGGCGCAATCACCTGCTGGCGGTAAATACCCAGGTTCTGCCGCTTCTTGTGCGGCCCTCGGGTAACGGTCAGCCCCCAGGTGATCTGCGGCCCGGCGTCTTCCGGCCAGCAAGTTTGGATCGGCAGGCGCGATAAATCCACGTTCCCGCCTTCCCACACGATTTCCTGGCAGGGCGCGCCGGAAATTTCCTTCGGCGCCATGTTGAGCACTTGTTTCAGCACCGGTAGTTTATCCCAGGCATCTTTCAAGCCTTGCGGCGGGTCGGGCTCCTTGAGATAGGCAAGGAGCTTCCCAACTTCACGCAACGCTTCGACTGACTCCCCGCCCATGCCGAGCGCCACGCGCTTCACCGTGCCGAATAAATTGCCCAGCACCGGAATGCTGTGGCCCTTGGGTTTTTCAAACAGAATCGCCGGTCCTTGCGATTTCAGAACGCGGTCGCAGATTTCGGTCATTTCCAGCCGCGGATCGACTTCAGCGGCGACGCGCTTGAGCTCGCCCAGCTTTTCCAGTTGCGCGATGAAGTCGCGGAGATCCTGGTATTTCATTTAATCCCGTTCAGAAATAGCTATGGAAACGTAAAGTAACGGTCGAGCGCGATGCCGGCAAAAATCGCCGCGCCCACCCAGTTGTTGTGCAGAAACGCCTTGAAGCATTTGTCGCGCTCGCAGCTTTTAATCAAGGTGTAGTGATAGCCCACTATGCCTGCGGCCGTAAGCAGCCCGGCGTAATAAAATACTCCGAATTTAAACCGCAGGCCGACACCGGCAAGTATCGCGAGCATGGCGGCATAACATAGCATCACCGCCAGCACATCGTATTTTCCGAAAGTGATGGCGGAAGTTTTAATCCCGATCCTGATGTCATCGTCGCGGTCCACCATGGCGTACTCGGTGTCGTAGGCAATTGACCAGAACATATTCGCAAGGAGCAGCACCCAGGCGATCGGAGGAACCGCGCCAACGTTCGCGGCATAGGCCATGGGGATGCCGAAGCCGAAAGCGATGCCCAAATAAGCTTGTGGAATAGCAAAAAATCTTTTGGTGAAAGGATAGGTCGCGGCGATCAGCAGCGCTGGCACCGAAAGCAGAATCACCAGATGGTCGAGCGGGAGAATCAGCAAAAATGCAAAAAGCGCCAGCGCCGCGGCCAGCAGCAGCGCTTCTCCAGTACTGACTTGGCCGCTGGCAAGCGGTCGGTTCATGGTGCGCTCGACTTGCTTGTCGAAATTGCGGTCGGCGTAGTCATTGATGACACAGCCGGCTGACCGCATCAATACCGTACCCATAACAAAAATCCAAAGTATTACCCAGTTCGGGCGGCCGTAAGAGGAAATCCACAGGCCCCACAGCGTCGGCCATAGCAAAAGCAGAATGCCGATGGGCTTATCGAGCCGCATCAGCTTTTCATAGAGGTTGAGGCGCCCCTTGAACGTCATCGTGAAAGCTCCAAAATTCCGGGAAGAAATATTTCAGTCACCATTACCGGCCTGTCTCGCAGAATAAATACCGAGCGCCTTGCCCACAAGTGATTCGGCGGGGTCTTCAGCAACCGGCATGCCCTGTGATAAAGCTCATGATGCGCAGTGAGCTTTTTAAAATACAGAGGCGTACGCTTGACCAGCGGATTGGCGAACAGCGCTGCGCCCAAGGGTTTCACGCCCTGCCGGCTGATGGAGCACCAAGCCTCGCGCAGACTGCGCCTGCCGAGCACGCTATGTGCAAACACCACCGGGGTTTCGCCGCAATAAAGATTAACTTCGCGTAACATGACCAGCTCGCCGCGCCGCGCACCCACCAGGGCTGATTCATCGCGGCAGGGCTGCGCCAGCTTTGCCACACATGGCGCACGCTGAACGCGCTGCAACGCATTTGGATACGCTGGGTGAGCGAGCCGCGCGAAGTCAACCAGGAATGATAAGAATGCGGCGGATTGGTCAGGCGCCGCCGCCATGCTTGTTTCACCGGTTTACAGAGTGTGTGAAGAAGACCGCTTATTATGCCACCAAGGAACCTCTGTTACCGCGAAGGACTGAATCAAAGGTTCCTATACTCGAAGATAGTCTTTCCTGCCGCCCAGCCAGCGCGCGAGGTGCGCGTTTACCGCTTGCGGAAATTCGGTGAGCATGCGTGCGGCGGCGTTGCGTGCCGCTTCCAGCAAATCGGTGTCACTGTTGAGGTCGGCAAACCGCAACAGCGGCGTCCCGCTCTGCCGCGCACCGAGAAACTCGCCCGGCCCGCGCAGCAGCAAATCCTGTCTGGCGATTTCGAAGCCGTCGTTGATTTCAAAAATGATTTTAAGCCGCGCCCGCGCCGTTTCGCCCAGCGGCTTTTGGTACATCAGAATGCACACGCTGTTCTGCTCGCCGCGCCCGACTCGCCCGCGCAACTGATGCAGTTGCGACAGCCCCATGCGCTCGGCATGCTCGATGACCATCAACGAAGCATTGGGCACGTCCACGCCGACTTCAATCACCGTGGTCGCCACCAGCAATTGGATTTCGTCCTGCTGAAACGCCTGCATTACCGCCGCTTTTTCCTGGCTGGCGAGCCGCCCGTGCACTAAGCCGATTTTTAATTCGGGAAATGTGCTCTTTAACACGGAATAAGTTTCGAGCGCGGTCTTGAGCTGCAGCGCCTCCGCGCCCTCACCCTTACCCCTCTCCCGGCGGGAGAGGGGAACATTGTCACTCTCCCCCAACGGGGGAGAGGTAGGAGAGAGGGTCCCTTCGATCAGCGGGCACACCCAATACGCCTGCTTGCCCGCCACACAGGCATCGCGCACCCGGGCAACCACTTCGGCGCGCCGGCTGTCGGCGACCAGCTTGGTGGTAACCGGCACCCGCCCGGGCGGCAGTTCATCAATGACCGACACATCGAGGTCTGCATAGTAGCTCATGCTTAAAGTCCGCGGGATCGGCGTGGCGCTCATCATCAACTGATGAGGCTGCAGGCCCGGCCGGCTGCCCTTGATGCGCAGCGCCAAGCGCTGGTGCACGCCAAAGCGGTGCTGCTCGTCAATAATGGCCAGGCCCAATTTACGGAATTCCACCTGCTGCTGAATCAGCGCATGAGTGCCAATTACCAGCGTTGCTTCGCTTTGCAACACGCTTTTCAGCGCAACTTGCTTTTGTTTTTTACTCAAACTGCCGGCAAGCCACACCACTCTTATACCCAGGGGCACAAGCCAGCCCGAAAATTTGTGATAATGCTGCTCGGCGAGAATTTCAGTGGGCGCCATGATCGCCGCCTGGCAACCGCTCTCGATGGCCTGCAGCACCGCAAAAGCGGCGACGATGGTTTTGCCGCTGCCGACATCGCCCTGCAACAGCCGCTGCATCGGATAAGGCTGGGAAAGGTCGTCGGCGATTTCCTCCATTGCCCGGCGCTGGGCAGCAGTTAAAACAAACGGTAATCCCTGATGCAAGGCCCGTGTAAGCTGTCCGCGCTTGGGCAAGGCCGTGGCAACGCGGCTGCGCCGCTCGCGGTAATGCAGGCGCATGGATAATTGCTGTGCCAGCAGTTCGTCAAATTTGATCCTGCGCCACGCCGGATGATCGCGCTGTGCCAGCTGCGGCAATTTCACCCGCGGTGGCGGCTGGTGCAAAAACAACACGCTTTCCCTGAAACCCGGCAGCTTGAACGCCTGTAATATCTGTCGCGGCAGACTCTCCGCAAGATCGTTTTCGGCGAGGCTGTGCTTGATGAGTTTGCGCAGGGTGTCCTGCGACAGGCCCGCAGTCGTCGGATAAACCGGAGTCAGCGAATCCGGCAGCGGCATGTCGCCGCGTACGATGCGGTATTTGGGATGCACCATCTCCGCGCCGAAAAAACCCTGGCGGATTTCCCCCAGAACCCGCACGCGTGCGCCGGGCGCCAATGCTTTCACCTGGCTGCCGTAAAAATTGAAAAAGCGCATCACCAGCGGTCCGGTGCCGTCCTCCACTTGGCAGACCAGCGTGCGCCGCGGGCGGTATTGGATTTCGGTATTTACCACTACGCCTTCGACCTGCACGGTCTGGCCGGTGGGCGCGTCTCTGATGGGATAAAGCCGCGTTTCGTCCTCGTAGCGCAGCGGCAGGTGCAACACCAAATCCAGCGGGGTAGCGATGCCCAGCTTGGCGAGCTTGTCCTGCGTGCTCCTGGAAATACCGGTGATGGCGTGAGGAGTCCCCGGTTTCTTTGAAGGATAAGCGGGTCCGCCTTTCTGTTTTTCACCCCTCACCCTTGACTCCTCACACCTTACTCGCTCAGTACCAGCACCGCGTCTATTTCCACCAGCGCCCCGCGCGGCAGCGCGGCCACCCCCACCGCCGCGCGCGCCGGATAGGGTTCGTGAAAGTATTTGGCCATAATTTCGTTGACGCGCGCGAAATGGCCGAGGTCAGTCAGGAACACCGTGAGCTTGACCACATTATCCAGGCCGCCGCCCGCAGCTTGCGCCACCGCTTTCAGGTTTTCAAACACGCGCATAATCTGCGCTTCAATTCCCTCCATCAGTTGCATGCTCGCCGGATCCAGCCCGATCTGGCCGGAGAGATAAACGGTTTGACCTGCGCGCACCGCCTGTGAATAAGTACCGATAGCCTTCGGCGCGGCGTCGGTTTGAATATTTTTTTTTGCCATATCACGCTCCTTACAATTATTCGCCGGTCAACCCGCGTGCCGGGCGTTTTTAGCGCAAAAAACTCACGGCGATGTTATCAGGTTTGCCCGGTTTCAACACCGATTTTGCCTCACGGAATGCCCGGATTGCGCTATCATAACCGCATTCGCAAATGTTAATCCAAGTCCTCCGGTGAGCCCGCTCATTGCAAATCTGGAAAAAATGCTGGCGGCGGGCCGCGACGACGCGTTGCTGCGCTTCAGCCTGGGCAACGAATATCTGAAAAACGGCGAGTTTGCGGCTGCGGCACAACACCTGGGCGAGGCGGTGCGTCATGATCCTCTGTATTCGGCAGCGTGGAAACTTTTGGGGAAAGCACTCACGGAATGCGGCAAGCTCAAGGATGCACTGAATGCGTATCAGCGGGGAATCGAGGTGGCCGAAAAAAAAGGCGACAAGCAGGCCGCGAAAGAGATGCAGATTTTCGCGCGCCGGATTGAAATACAATTGAGAGACCATCGTAAGCCGCAGGCACAACAATAACGCATGCCTGATTTCGAAAAACTCCGTAAGTTTATAATCGGTGCCCCGCTCGACCCGCTTAAACCGGAAACCCGCCAGCATATTGTTCTGATCGCGTTCCTGGCGTGGGTGGGGCTTGGCGCGGACGGCCTGTCTTCATCTGCTTACGGTCCCGAAGAAGCGTTTCGCGCGCTCGGCACGCATACTCATCTCGGTCTTTACATGGCGGTGGCGACCGCGCTCACGGTTTTTGTCATTGCGATCGCCTACAACCAGGTCATCGAACTTTTCCCCTCCGGCGGCGGCGGTTACAAGGTAGCCACACAACTGCTCGGCCCGCACGCCGGGCTGGTCTCGGGTTCCGCGTTGATCGTTGACTATGTGCTGACTATCGCGATTTCGGTGGCGAGTGGCGTAGATGCGTTGTTTAGCCTGCTGCCAGTGGGTGCTCAACCGTTTAAGTTGTTCGCTGAAATTATCCTGATCTTGATGTTGATGGGGCTTAATCTGCGCGGCATGAAGGAGTCTGTTCAGGTCTTGCTGCCGATTTTTCTTGGTTTCGTCATAACCCATGTTTTGCTTATCGTCTACGGCGTGCAGGCGCATGCCGACAGTCTCCCCCGTCTGATACCCGACACCTTGAACGAAACGACAAGCCTGGCCCGCGAAACCGGCTGGTTGTTTGTCGCATCGCTGTTTTTGCGCGCCTATTCGCTGGGCGGCGGCACCTACACCGGCATCGAGGCGGTGTCCAACAACATCAACCGGCTGGCCGAGCCGCGGGTACGTACCGGCAAGCTCACCATGTTTTACATGGCGTTGTCGCTGGCGTTTACTGCGGGCGGCATCATTCTGCTTTACCTGCTGTGGGAGGCCAAACCAGTGGAAGGCCAAACGCTTAACGCAGTGGTCTTCCAGGGCATCATTTCGAGCCTCGGCGGGGGAAGCGAATGGATTAACGGCTTGGCTCTGGCGGTGGTATTGGCGCTGGAAGCGGGATTGCTGCTCGTCGCCGCCAACACCGGTTTTCTCGGCGGACCTTCGGTGATGGCCTACATGGCCGCAGATTCCTGGGTGCCGCGCCAGTTCCGCCAGCTCTCGAGCCGCCTGGTGACGCAGAACGGGATTTTCCTGATGGGCGTCGCGGCGCTGGCTATCCTCATTTGGACCGGCGGCAGTGTCGACCTTCTCGTGGTGTTGTACAGCATCAATGTATTTTTGACCTTTTCGATGTCGATAATGGGTTTGTGCGTGCACTGGTGGCGCAACCGCGAGTCGCTCGAGCATTGGCGCCGCAGGTTACTGCTCTCGATAGCCGGCCTTGCAATCACCAGCGGCATCCTGCTGGTGATTGTGGTCGAAAAATTCAGCGAAGGCGGCTGGGTGACACTGTTGATTACCGGCATGGTCATCGGGGTGTGCTTGCTGATTCGCAGCCACTACGACGAGGTGCGCGGCCAATTGCGCAAAATCGATGAGTTGTTCGTGGCCCAACCCAACTGGGACGAGAAGAAGATCACGCCGCCCGTGCTCGACCCGTCACAGCCTACCGCAGTGTTTCTGGTGGGCAAAAATCTGGGCGTGGGCATGCATACTTTGTTGTGGGTGCAGCGGCTGTTCCCCAACCATTTCAAGAATTTCGTTTTCCTTGCCGCGGGCGAAGTCGATGCGCAAAGCTACGACGCAAAAGAGACGATGGCCGCATTGCAACAAAAAATCAGCAACTCGCTCAAATACTACACCGGCTTCTGCCACAGTCATGGGCTCGCCGCCGCCGCCTACCAAGTTTTCGGCTGCGACCCGGTCGATGACCTCACCCAGCTCACCGAAAAAGTGGCGCAGCAATTTCCCAACTGCGTGTTCTTCGCCAGCAAGCTGATTTTCCAGCACGACAATTTCCTCACGCGCTGGCTGCACAACCAGACTGCGCTCATCATGCAAAGACGCTTGCACTTAAGAGGCATGCAGATGGTGATTCTGCCGATGAAAGTATCGTGAAGGGGCGCCGGGAACGAGGGTGCCGCGGCGGCGTGAAGCCTTTTTTAAGCGACGTGGCTTTTTCTTAAAAATGTGAGAGGCTTTATAGCATCACTTTAAGCCAAACATTTGTGATGTTTGCCAAATCGAATTCCAATGTCACGCAAAGTAAAGCCGGGGTCAAACAGAATAATTGCGTCACAGTATCCTACTCCAAACCTATTTCGGGAACGGCTCATTGAGGAAAGCCCAAAATATTCCCGTTTGTCCGATGCCTTCTACGAATTGTTGAAAGTTGACCGGTTTAACAACGTAAGCATTAACCCCCAATCGATAACTTTCCACCAGGTCCGCCTCCTCGCGCGATGAGGTCAACATGACGACCGGGATGACCTTGAGTGCGCTGTCGTTTTTCATTTGTCTCAGCACTTCCAGCCCATCCACCTTGGGCATTTTCAAATCAAGAAACACCACCAGGGGATAAATGTCATCGCGGGATTGGAATTGCCCCCGCCGATAAAGATAATCCAGCGCCTCGCCGCCGTGGCGCGTGATCACAATTTCGTTGGCCACTTTGAATTTCTTTAAAGCCGCCAAGGTCAGTTCGACGTCGTTCGGATTGTCTTCAACCAGCAGAATTGGTTTTAGCTTTGTCATGGACTATTCCTTATGAGAATTAGGAAGAGTGAAACAAAAAGTCGCGCCCTCATCAACCTTGCCTTCGGCCCGAGTCCGTCCGCCATGGCGATGAATGATCCGCTGCACGTTGGCCAAGCCGACACCTGTTCCCTCAAACTCATCGGCCCGGTGCAACCGCTGAAACACCCCAAAGAGTTTAGCGGCGTATTCCATATCAAACCCCGCGCCGTTGTCTTGCACGCAGAATTCAAATTCACCATTTTTCTCGCTGCACCCGACTTTGATCTTCGCCTGTTCGCGCCGCCGGGTATATTTAACCGCATTGGAGAGTAAATTCACCCAGACTTGTTTGAGCATGGCGCGATCCCCGTAGACTTTGGGCAAGGAATGAACTTCCCATTCGATATTTCTGCCCCGCGTGTCGCCCCCCATTTCTCGCACTACTTCATTCACCAAATCATCCATGCCGACCACCGTCTGTCGCATCTCGGCACGGCCCGTTCGAGAAAAAGACAGTAAATCGTCAATCAGCTTGCCCATCTGTTTCGCCGCGTCGGAAATGATCCCAAGATAGCGCTGACTAACATCACTCAAAGCCGAACCGCACTCCTCTCGCAACATATCCACAAAACCGTCAATATGGCGCAGCGGCGCGCGCAGATCATGGGATACGGAATGGCTGAAACTTTCGAGCTCCTCGTTGGCGGCTTCGAGCTGGGCAGTGCGTTCGACGACACGCTGTTCGAGCTCGGCTTTGGCCTTGCGGTCCGCTTCCCTCTGCTTATGGTGGAGGTAAATGCGAGAGATTAGATACACCAAGATAATAAACAGGACCGCAATCAATGCGTATGCGATGAGGACGCGCCTTAAAAGATCATCTTTCGCCGCAAACGCTTCGGTTTTGGGTTGCCCAACGACGACCCCCCAGCCATACTTGGTTATCGGCTCATAAGCGACAACACGTTCCTCGTTGTCTATTGGATTAAACAAAATATCAATGCCCCTCTCACCCCGCAGCGTCCTCTGGACAGACGGCACTGTGGAAAAATCCACGAGTTTGCCTTGCACGGGAAGTATTGGATGTGAGGCAAGTGTCCCTTTCCTATCTACGACATACACTAGCCCACCCGGACCAATGTCAATGCTCCTAATCCATTCGAGAAGCGTATCCGATCTTACCTGTAACACTAAAATGCCTAGCACTTCTTGTTTATTGCCTTTGATTGGAACGGCAGTTGCAACAACATTAAACTGCGGTTGTGCATATCGGGTATAGACATTGGAGACATACGGTTCCCATCCATGGCTCACGCCCTTATACCAGTCGCGGTCGGAAAAATCTTTGCCTCTGACTCCGGGCAGTTCAGGTATATCCGCCATCATTAATCCGGAGGGATCTGTCAGAAAGAGGCGTTCGATGAACGGGAAGTCTTGCGGTACACTCCTGAGAATTTCGCTCGCTTGATTCCATTTCCCGTCGCCGATCAGCTGGCGAAATTGAACGCGAGTTGCAAACGAACGCCCGACGTCTGTTAAACGGTCAAACTTTTCCGACAACATTGTTGCAGCAAGATAGGACACGGATTGACGCCTAGCCAAGGTGCTTTCGGTAAGATCCCGATCGATTGCCAGGTAACTCTGTACGAGCAACAGGACGATTCCGGAAAAGACAAATATACCAAGAGCGAGCTGTGTGTTTCGGGCGCGCGCGCGAAGAAAGAACGCAACAATCCTTGCAATCGCCTCCCCCATGCTTAGCCTCCCCTAGTGAAACCCAATTTGACGCTATCTGTGTACGAAAACAATTTAGCGAATAACCGTTTCTTAAGGCAACAAGAGCGTGGAGCCGGTGGTTTTGCGCGACTCCAAATCGCGGTGCGCCTGCGCTGCTTCTTGCAAAGGATAGGTCTGATTGACGGTGATCTTGACCGCGCCTTTTTTCACCACCGAAAAAAGTTCGCTTGCGCTCTTGAGCAGATCCTCGCGCTTCGCAGTGTAGGTCATTAAGGTCGGGCGCGTCAGAAACAGCGAGCCTTTCTGGGAAAGGACGGCAAGCTCGAACGGCGGCACCGCGCCCGAAGCGCTGCCGTAGCTCACCATCATGCCCAAGGGCGCAAGGCAGTCGAGCGAACCCATAAAGGTGTCCCTGCCGATGCCGTCGTAGACCACCGGCACGCCGGCGCCCTTGGTGATTTCCTTGACCCGTTCCGGAAATTTTTCCCTTGCAGTGACGATAACATGCCTGCAGCCAGCTTTTTTCGCGAGCTTCTCCTTTTCGTCGCTGCCGACGGTGCCGATCACGGCCGCGCCCAAGTATTTCGCCCATTGGCAGAGAATCTGGCCCACGCCGCCGGCGGCCGCGTGCACCAAAATCGTATCGCCCGCTTTGACCTTATAAGTGCGCCGCAGCAGATACTGCGCCGTCATGCCCTTGAGCATCATGGCCGCAGTGATCTTGTCGTCAATACCGGCGGGAATTTTGACCAGCCGGTCGGCCGGGCGCAGCAAAAGCTCCGCGTAAGCGCCGATCGGTTGCGCATAAGCGACGCGCTCGCCGATTTTAAACCCGCTTACTTTCGGTCCCACCGCTTCAATGATCCCCGCGCCTTCCATGCCCAGCGTGGCGGGGAGCGCCACGGGATACAGTCCGCTGCGGTGGTAGGTGTCGATAAAATTAAGCCCGATTGCGGTGTTGCGCACCAGCACTTGCCCGGGACCGGGTGTTTCAACCCCGACTTCTTCCCAGCGCATTTTTTCGGGCCCGCCAGTTTCGTGGATGCGGATTGCATAGGGCATGGGGTTGCGTCCTCTTGGCTTGTCAGTTCAGTCGATTTTTTGAAGAGCATCAAAAGCGTCTACAAGAAAGGCGCAATGTGTTTTCTTAACTGTGCTCTCCACAAGCAGCAAACTGCTTGAGTGCTTCCAGGTTGTTCGTGTTGCGCTTTCCTTTTCTTGCATTGCTCTCTTTCGAATAACTGAAACCTATTGTAGGAGATGGCCGGACACCTGTCTCGAACTGCCAACTTGCCGGGCACACTATTTTCGTCTATATGTAAAAATATATAAAACATGAAAATTCTGCCCAGGTAAAGGGCAAAATCTATCATTTTGTTAGATTTTGCTTAAAACCGTGACGATTAATCGCTTTTTTGGCATGTTCTAAGTAACGGAAGCGCTGTTTTCTGGCGAGAGGTCAGTTATTATTACGGTCGTTTTCATTAGCGGAGTGCGTAGTCATTTAACTCTTCATGCAGATGCCCGATCTACAGCATACGACCGACAGCCCGGGAAATGCCGCGCTGCCTGGTCCCACTCCCCCGCATAGAGCACCAAGCGGGATTGCCGGTGACGAATAGAGGTCGCGTGGAACCGGAACTGAAAATACTAATAGTCGAGGACAACCCGGCAGACGCGGAGCTCATGGTGCGGGAATTGCACCGCGGGGGAATCCGCTGCAGCACGCGGCTGGTCGACAATGAGCAGGGCCTCCGCAGGGAGCTCGACCAATTTGCGCCTAATATTATTCTTTCCGATTTCAGCATGCCGGGTTTCGACGGCTTGGCGGCACTCGCGGCAGTAAAGGAAAAACGACCGGACATACCTTTCATTTTTGTTTCCGGCACGATCGGGGAAGAAAAACTGATCGAGGCACTGAAGTCCGGCGCCAAGAATTACGTGTTAAAGACCAATTTGCGGAGATTGGCGCCTTCCGTGCAACAGGCGCTGCGGGAAGAGGGGCAGCGTGCAGCCCGCAAGCGGGCGGAGCTGAATCTGTTGCAGGAAAAGAATTTTTCCGAGTCGTTGATCAACAGCCTGCCTGGAATCTACTACCTTATTGACGAGCGGGGAAAAATACTGCGCTGGAACCGGCATTTTCAGGAAATGTCCGGGTACACCGGCGCGGAGATCGCTCAAGCCAATCCATCCGATTTTGTCGCCGAGGAAGATAAGGCCCTCAGCGAGGAAAAAATGCAGGAAGCCCTTGCCAAAGGCGAGTCCGCTGTGGAAGTACGCCTGTTATCCAAGAGTGGAAAAAAGACGCCTTTTTATCTCACCGCTTCGCGCATCAAGATAGACAACACGGCCTATCTCACCGGAGTAGGCATAGACATTACCGAGCGCAAAAAACAGGAACAAAAGATCGCACGGCTCAACCGGATCTACTCCGTCCTGAGCGGGATCAACTCCGCCATTGTCCGTATTCGCGACCGGCAGCAGCTGTTCGAAGAAGCCTGCCGCATCGCCGTGGAGCATGGCAAGTTCCGGATGGCCTGGATCGGGGTGCTGCCGCCCGGCGCGAACCTCGTCGTGCCTTTGGCTTGGGCCGGCCACGAAGACGGCTACCTAAAGAAGATCCGTGTTACGACACTGGAAGACGAACCCGGCAGCTACAGTGCGGGCGGCCAAGCGTTGCGCCTTAAGAGGTCGGTGGTTTGCAACAATATTGCCCAAGACACCCAGCTTGCCCCTTGGCAGAAAGACGCGCTGGAACGCGGCTACCAGTCGTTGGTAGGCCTGCCACTTGTGGTGGGAGACGAGGCGATAGGGGTGATGGGCCTCTACGCCGCGGAACCGGATTTCTTCGACAAAGACGAGATGGAGTTGCTGACGGAGCTGGCGGGCGATATATCGTTCGCTCTACAGTACATCGAAAAAGAAGAAAAGCTCAAATACCTCGCTTACTATGACACGGTAACCGGTCTTCCCAATCGTGCGCTCTGTTACGACCGGCTCAATCAAAACCTCCAGGCAGCGCGCATCGAAGGAACTCGCGCGGCAGTGGCTTTCGTGGACATTGAGCGCTTCCGGGAAATTAACGAGAGCCTGTCCCGGCACGGCGGGGATGCGTTGCTCAAGCAGGTGGGGGAGCGGCTGACTGATTCATTAGGAAGCGCCGCCAGCGTGGGACGTATTGCGGCAGACTGGTTTGCGGCCACGATAACCAACGTGCGCAAAGATGCGGAAATCGCTGATGTCATTGAGCAGAAAATTTTCCTGCCGCTGAATCAGCCTTTCAAAGTGAGCGGCCAGGAGCTCCGCATCGCCGTGAAAGTGGGTGTGGCATTGTCCCCGCATGACGGGGACGACGCCGAAACGCTGTTCAGGAACGCGGAAGCCGCGTTGAACCGGACCAAAACTTCGGGCGAGCGATATCTTTTTTATGCTCCGGAGATGAACGCCCGCGTCACCGAAAAATTGGCTCTCGAGAACAAGTTGCGTGTGGCTTTGGAAAAGCAGCAGTTCGTGCTGCACTACCAGCCGAAAGTCGATCTCGCCAGCCGGCAGGTGAGCGGGCTTGAAGCTTTGATCCGCTGGCAGGACCCGGAAACGGGGCTGGTGCCGCCGATGAAATTTATCCCCCTGCTTGAAGAAACCGGAATGATACTCGATGCCGGCTACTGGGCAATCAGCCAGGCTTCGGCTGATCACCGGCGGTGGAGCGCCAAAGGTCTGAATACGCGCATTGCGGTAAACGTGTCGCCGATTCAGCTGAGGCGAAAAGACTTTGTCGACACAATAAGGCGGGCCGTTGCGGAGCAGGCGGTCGACGCGCAAAATCTCGACCTGGAAATCACCGAAAGCCTGATTATGCAAAACATCGAGGACAATATTCGCAAGCTTAAGGCGCTGAGGGAAATGGGGGTCGGCATTGCGATTGACGATTTCGGAACCGGCTATTCGTCGCTGGGCTACCTGGCGAAGCTTCCGGTCAACGCCTTGAAGATCGACCGCGCGTTCATCGTCAACATGGTGCAGGATCCGGACAGCATGACCATCGTATCAACGATAATTTCCCTCGCGCATTCACTGAATCTCAAGGTGATCGCCGAGGGCGTGGACTCGGAAGAACAATCCAAGTTTCTCGGGCTGTTAAAGTGCGACGAGATGCAAGGCTTCTTGTTCAGCCGACCGGTGCCGTTTGACAAAATCGAGACGATACTGAAAGAAAACAGAGCTCTAAAATAATCCAAGTATGCGGACCTAATGCGGCCTCGCCAAGTAACACGGGCCCACGCATACCTATTCTTTTTATGGAGCCGGTCACTTCGAACTAATCGCCAGATCCGCGCTCGCTGGCAAACCCGATATATTCCAATCACCACCCAGCGCTTTGATCAAGAGCACGCTGGCAGTCAGTCTGCGGTTGAGGATGTCCACCGCAGTCCGCTCGTTGCTCAGCGCCGTGGCCTGTACCGTGACGACATTCAGATAGCTGACGGTTCCCGCCTTGTACTGATTGGTGGTCAAGGCTACGGATTCTCGGGCGGACTGCACCGCTTCATCCTGCACTTGGGCTTCCTGCTCGAGAATGCGCGCTGCCGCCAAGTTGTCTTCCACCTCCTGAAACCCGGTCAGCACGGTTTGGCGATAAGCAGCCACGTTCGCATCGTAGGCCGCGATGGCCTGGTCGGACTGCGCGCGTCTCAAGCCAGCGTCAAACAGGGTTTCCGCGATCGCCGGCCCGACCGACCAAAAGCGGCTGGGCAATGTGAACCACCTAGCGAAACTGGAACTCTCGAAGCCGCTTGACGCGGAAAGAGTGATCGCCGGGAAGTACGCCGCCTTGGCCACCCCGATCTGGGCGTTTGCGGCCGCCACCCGCCGCTCCGCCGCCGCGATATCGGGCCGGCGCTCAAGCAATTCCGAGGGCAGTCCGATGGGGATCGGTGGCGGCGCTACGGCGAGAGGCGCAACTGGAATGGAAAAAGTGGACGCGGGTTTTCCGACCAGCAGCGCAATGGCATGTTCCAACTGCGCACGCTGTACGCCCACATCGACCGCTTGGGCTTGCGTGGTTTTGAGCTGGGTTTGCGCCTGCACCATGTCCGCTTTGGCGACAACACCGGCGGCATACTGGTTCTGGGTGAGCCGCAGCGACTTCTCATAAGCGGCGACGGTGTCGTCAAGCAGCTGCTTCTGCGCATCCACGGCGCGGAGCTGGAAGTAATTCTGCGCCAGTTCGGCTTGAACGGAGAGGCGCGCGGCTTCGAGGTCCGCGGCGCTCGCTTGGGCGCTTGCCTGGTTCGCTTCGACTGTCCGTCGCACCCTGCCCCACACGTCCAACTCCCAGGCGGCATTGAGCGACAGCGAGTAGGTTGTAATCGGGACGGTAGAAACCGAAGGCCGGGTTCTGAGTCCCGAGGACTGGTGGGAACGCATATCCGAGGCGTCGGCGGAGAGGGTCGGAAAATAACCCGCCCGAGCGGACTGGACGAGTGCCCGCGCCTGACGAAACTGGGCTTCCGATTGGGCCAGGTTTTGATTTGAGATGTTGACCTGATCCTCCAGCGAGTTGAGCGGCGCATCATTGAAAGACTCCCACCACTTTCCCTTGATCTCCTGGTCCCTTGGCTGGGCAGTCTTCCAACTGTCCATCTCCTTGAAGGCAGTCGGCTCCTCTACCATCGGCCGGACATAATCCGGACCAACAGTGCAGGCAGTCAACAGCGCAAGCGGCGCCATCTGCGCGAAAAATCTCTTGTAACTTTGCTTCATTCTAACCTCCACAACTTCTTCATCCGACGCTATTCGGCGCCGTGCGCGTTGCGGCCAGACCGGTGCGCTTCGCCCAAACCCGTTGGCACCAAAAGCGGAAGCGATCCATATATAGATAGATCACCGGAGTGGTATATAGGGTGAGCAGCTGGCTCACCATCAACCCGCCAACGATCGAGATGCCAAGCGGACGGCGCAGCTCCGCCCCTTCGCCGAAGCCGACTGCAAGCGGCACCGCGCCCAGCAGCGCAGCCATAGTGGTCATCATGATCGGGCGAAAACGCAGCAGGCACGCCTGGTAGATCGCCTGCTCAGGGGCGAGCCCCTGCCTGCGCTCCGCGTCGAGCGCGAAATCGATCATTATGATCGCGTTCTTCTTGACGATGCCGATCAAAAGAATCACGCCGATGAGCGCGATGATGCTGAACTCGGTGTGAAACAAAAGCAGCGCAAGAATCGCTCCCACGCCGGCCGACGGCAGCGTCGACAGGATGGTGATCGGATGCACGTAGCTCTCATACAGCACGCCGAGCACGATGTAGACCGTGAGCAGCGCCGCCAGGATCAGCCACGGTTGACTATCGAGCGAGGCCTGGAAAGCCCGCGCGGTGCCCTGGAAGCTGCCATGGATTGAGGTTGGCGCACCGATGCGGTTAAGCGTGTCGTTGATTGCGCGCGTCGCGTCGGAGAGCGAAACGCCAACCGGGAGGTTGAAAGAGATCGTGGAGGCTACGAACTGGCCCTGATGGTTGACGCCGAGCGACGTGTTGGTGAACTCGTAGTGTGCGAAAGCCGAAAGCGGCACCTGCGCTCCGCCGCTCGTGCTCACATAGACGTTGTTCAGCGTCGCCGGGATTTGCCAGTACTGCGGCGCGGCCTCCATGACCACGCGGTACTGGTTGAGCGGATTGTAGATAGTCGAGACTTGGCGCTGACCGAAGGCATCGTTGAGCGTCGCGTCAATCAGGTTCGTCGTCACCCCGAGGCGCGCGGCGGTGTCTCGGTCGATGACCAAGGAGGTCTGCAGACCTTTGTCCTCCTGATCGGTGTTCACATCGGCCAGTTCGGGCAACTGGCTTAGGGCCTGCAAGATTTGCGGGCTCCAGGTGCGAAGATCGCCGAGCTCATCGGCTTGCAGCGTGTACTGGTATTGGGCATTGCTCTGCCGCCCGCCCACGCGGATGTCTTGCGCCGCTTGCAGGAATAGGCTCGCACCGGGCTCGCGCGCGAGCTTGCCGCGCAGCCGCGCAATCACCTGGTCCGCCGACAGCTTGCGCTCCTTGAGCGGCTTGAGCGAGACGAACATGAAGCCCGAGTTGACCCGGGAGCCGCCGGTGAAGCCGACCACGCTCTCCACCGCCGGGTCTTTGCGGATGATCTCCATGAAATCGGCAAGCTTCTGCCGCATCGCCTGGAACGAGATGCTTTGGTCTGCCTGAATGTTGCCGGTCAACCGCCCGGAGTCCTGCTGAGGAAAGAAGCCCTTGGGCACGATTACGTACAGGTAAACGTTGAGGCAGACGGTGCCGGCGAGCAGCAGCAGCATGAAGCGCCCGTGCCGCAGCGCCCAGGCGAGCGTCCTTTCGTACCAGCGCAGCAGCGCGGCGAACGCCCGCTCGCTTGCTTGGTAGAAGCGCCCTTGCTTGCGCTTTGTTTCCTGCTTCAGCAGCCGCGCGCACATCATCGGCGTCATGGTGAGCGATACCGCAAGCGACACCAGGATCGCCGCCGACAGGGTGACAGCGAATTCGCGAAACAACCTGCCGACAATGCCACCCATGAGCAGGATGGGAATGAACACCGCGATCAGTGAGAGGCTCATCGACAGCACAGTAAAACCCACTTCGCGTGCGCCTCGTAACGCCGCTTTCATGGGCGGCACGCCTTCTTCGATGTGGCGAGAAACGTTTTCCAGCACCACGATGGCGTCGTCCACCACGAACCCGGTGGCGATGGTGAGCGCCATCAGAGACAGAGTGTCCAGGCTGTAGCCGGCCAGGTACATCACGCCGAAAGTTCCGAGCAACGACACCGGCACCGTGACACTCGGGATCAGCGTGGCGCGCACGTTGCGCAGGAACAGGAACACCACCATGATTACCAGTCCACTCGAGATCAAGAGGGTGCGCTCGACATCGTGCAGCGCGGCGCGGATGGTCGGCGTGCGGTCCAGCGCGACAGACAGATCAATCGCTCTCGGGATCGAGGCGTGCAGCAAAGGCAGCAGCGTATTGACCCGATCGATGGTCTCGATGATGTTCGCACCGGGCTGCTTGTACAGAATCACCAGGACTGCCGGCTTTCCGTTTGCCGATCCCGCATTGCGGAGATCCTGCACCGAGTCCACCACCTCACCCACCTCCGACAGATGCACCGCGGCGCCGTTGCGGTAAGCCACGATGAGCGGCAGGTACTCGGCGGCCTTCTTGGCCTGGTCGTTGGCGTAAATCTGCCAGTGCTTATCGCCGTCCTCGACCGCGCCCTTGGGCCGATTCGCGTTGGTGGCCACGATCGCCGCACGCACGTCTTCAAACCCGATGCCGTACTTGTTGAGCACGGCCGGGTTTAATTCCACCCGCACCGCCGGTAGCGCACTGCCGCCTACGTTCACTTGGCCGATGCCCTGCACCTGCGATAACTTCTGGGCGAGTATGGTCGAGGCCGCATCGTACATCTGGCCCTGCGTCATGGTGTCCGAAGTCAGCGCCAGAATCATGATCGGCGCATCGGCCGGGTTCACCTTGCGGTAGGTCGGATTGCTCGGCAGCCCCGTGGGCAGCAGGCTGCGGGCAGCGTTGATCGCCGCCTGCACGTCACGGGCGGCGCCGTCAATGTCGCGGTTGAGGTCGAACTGCAAGACCACGCGTGTCGAGCCGAGCGAACTTGACGAGGTGATTTCCGTGACGCCTGCAATGCGGCCGAGCGAGCGCTCCAGCGGCGTGGCCACGGTCGCGGCCATGGTCTCGGGGCTCGCGCCCGGCAGCGACGCCTGCACTGAGATGGTCGGAAAATCCACCTGCGGCAGCGGCGCAACCGGCAGCAGCTTGAAAGCGACCAGGCCAGCGAGCGTTACGCCCAAGGTGAGCAGAGTCGTGGCGACCGGCCGCTCAATGAAAGTAGCGGAGAAGTTCACGGCCGTACCCCGTCAGCTTCGCGGCCGTCAATTTTGCGCGAACGGCGCGCCTCGACACGTCGCGCGAGTCGGTCGAACGCCAAATAGATGACCGGGGTGGTGAACAACGTCAAAACTTGGCTCACCAGCAGCCCACCCACCATGGTGATGCCCAGCGGCTGGCGCAGTTCCGCGCCGATGCCGGTGCCGAGCATCAGCGGCAGCGCCGCGAGCAGCGCCGCCATGGTAGTCATCAGGATCGGCCGGAAACGCAGCTGGCAGGCCTGGAAGATCGCGTCACGGGGCGGCTTGCCTTCCCGGCGTTCGGCGTCGAGGGCGAAGTCGATCATCATGATCGCGTTCTTCTTGACGATGCCGATCAGCAAGATGATGCCGATGATCGCGATGATGTCCAGGTCTTTCCCCGAGACCATGAGTGCCAGCAGTGCACCAACGCCGGCCGAGGGCAGCGTCGAAAGAATCGTGATCGGGTGGATATAGCTCTCGTACAACACACCGAGCACAATGTACACGATGATGATAGCGGCGAGGATCAGCAGCAGCGTGTTGTTGAGCGAGGCCTTGAAAGCGAGCGCGGCGCCCTGGAAGCTGGTCTGCACGCTGAGCGGCAGGCTGATTTCCTGTTCGGCGGTGCGAATCGCCTTCACCGCGTCGCCGAGGGAGGCACCGCGCGCCAGGTTGAACGAAATGGTCGCCGCCGGAAACTGGCCAAGATGGTTGACTACCAGCGACGCGGGGTGCTCGCTCACTCGCGCGATCGTGCTGAGCTTTACCTGCCGCGGTATTTGTGGACTACTGGTCGTTGGTTGAGCAATCGTGGTCGCTTGGACAACCGGAGCGGTCGCAACGTAGATGTCGTCCAGCGCCGCCGGACCCTGCTGGAACTCGGGCTGCACTTCCAGTACCACGCGGTACTGATTGGATTGAGTGAAGATGGTGGAAACCAGACGCTGGCCGAAGGCGTTGTAGAGGGCGTTGTCGATTGCCCCCGGCGTGATGCCGAGCCGGCTCGCGGTACTGCGGTCGATATCCACATAGGCCTGCAGTCCTTGATCCTGCAGGTCGCTCGCCACGTCTGCAAGTTGCGGGATCTGGCGCAGCCTCTCCACCAGCCTGGGCACCCAGGCGCTCAATTCGTCCGGGTCGGCGTCCTCGACGCTGAACTGGTACTGGGTGCGGCTCACCCGATCCTCGATGGTCAGGTCCTGTACGGGTTGCATATAGAGCGTGATGCCTTCCACTTGCGCGAACTTCCCTTGCAGACGGCGGATCACGTCCACGGCACTAACACCGCGGGCGTCGAGCGGCTTCAAGTTGATGAGCATGCGCCCGCTGTTGAGCGTGACGTTGGTGCCGTCCACCCCGATGAACGACGACAAGCTTTCAACCGCCGGATCCTGCAACACCACGCGGGCCAGCTCCTGTTGCCGCTGTGCCATGGCGGAGAAAGAAATGGATTGCGGGGCTTCGGAAATGCCCTGGATCACGCCCGTGTCCTGCACCGGGAAAAAGCCCTTGGGCACGTAGATATACAGCAGCACCGTGAGCACTAGCGTGCCGATCGCGACCAGCAGCGTGGCGCCCTGGCGGTCCAGCACCCAGTTGAGCATCACGCCGTAGCGCCGAATCACTGCATCGAAGAACGCGCCGCCCTTGCGATAGAACCACCCCTGCTCGGCCTCGGGTGTGTAGCGCAGCAGCTTAGCGCACATCATCGGCGTGAGCGTGAGCGAGACGAAAGCCGAGATCAGGATGGCCACCGCGAGGGTGATCGCGAATTCGCGGAACAGCCTCCCCACCACGTCGCCCATGAACAACAACGGAATCAACACCGCGATCAACGAAAAAGTGAGCGAGATAATCGTAAAACCGATCTGCTCGGCGCCTTTGAGCGCGGCTTTCAACGGCGGCTCGCCCTGCTCAATGTAGCGGGCGATGTTCTCGATCACCACGATGGCGTCGTCCACCACAAAGCCGGTGGCGATGGTCAACGCCATCAGCGTCAGGTTGTTGATGCTGAAGCCGGCGAGGTACATCACGCCGAAAGTACCCACCAGCGACAGCGGTGCCGCCACGCTCGGAATGGCGGTGGCGGAGGCGTTGCGCAGGAACAGGAAGATCACCATCACCACCAGCGCCACGGCCAGCATCAGGTCGAACTGCACATCCTTGACCGAGGCGCGTATGGTGGTAGTGCGGTCGGTGAGCAGGCTCACCTCCACCGAGCCGGGCAAG
Organism: Burkholderiales bacterium; assembly: GCA_035543335.1. Taxonomy (NCBI): domain Bacteria; kingdom Pseudomonadati; phylum Pseudomonadota; class Betaproteobacteria; order Burkholderiales; species Burkholderiales bacterium. The sequence continues at coordinate 5,443 of DASZZH010000019.1, read as the reverse complement.
GTGGCCTGCAACCGGGGCAAGAGCTGCTTGACGCGGTTCGCCACCTCAATCACATTGGCGCCGGGCTGGCGCTGGATATTGATGATCAACGCGGCTTGGTCATTGGCCCACGCGGCGAGCCGTGCGTTTTCGGCGGCGTCTACCGCCTCGGCCACGTCCGTCAGACGCACCGGTGCCCCGTTCCTGTAGGCAATGATGAGCCGCTGGTATTCGTCGGCGGATTTGAGCTGGTCGTTGGCGTCAATGGTGGAGGCGCGGGCAGGGCCGTCGAAGCTGCCCTTGGCCTGGTTCACGTTGGCGCTGCCGATCGCGGTGCGCACATCGTCGAGGCTCATGCCGTAGGCCGCCAAGGCCTTCGGGTTAACCTGGATGCGCACCGCGGGCCGCTGGCCGCCGCTGATGCTTACCAGGCCCACGCCCGGCAGCTGGGAAATCTTCTGCGCGAGCCGAGTGTCAACCAGGTCCTCCACCTTGGGCAGCGGCAGCGTCCTAGACGTGATCGCCAGCGTCAAGATCGGCGCGTCGGCCGGATTGACCTTGTTGTAGATCGGCGGTGTGGGCAGGTCCGTGGGAAGCAGGTTTCCGGCCGCGTTGATGGCCGCCTGCACTTCCTGCTCGGCCACGTCGAGACTCAACGCGAGGCTGAACTGCAGCGTAATCACCGATGCGCCGCCCGAGCTCGTCGATGACATCTGGTTCAACCCCGGCATCTGGCCGAACTGGCGTTCGAGCGGCGCGGTAATCGACGAAGTCATCACGTCGGGGCTGGCGCCCGGATAAAGTGTCACCACCTGGATGGTCGGGTAATCGACTTCCGGCAGCGCGGAGAGCGGCAGCAGTCGGTAGGCGACAATGCCGGACAGCAAGATGGCCAGCATCAAAAGCGAGGTCGCAACCGGCCGCAGGATGAATAAACGAGAGGGATTCATTCGCCGGTTCCGTTGCCGGGTTTCTTGGACGTATCCTTCTGCGCCCCGTTGCGCGTTCCGCGACGTTGTTCCTCATCTGGAGGACGCCGACTTATCGCGGACGCCACGCCCGTGTCGCGCGAGACGGGTTCGACTTTGGCGCTCTCGCGCAACTTGTCCATGCCATCGATGACGACGATTTCACCGGGCACAAGGCCGGTTTCGATGGCCGTTTGTTCAACCTGCGTTGGCCCCAGCTTCACCTGCCGCACCGTCACCGTCTGGTCCGGTTTCACGACGTAGACGAACGTGCCCAGGCTGCCGCGCTGAATGGCGGCCGACGTTATAACCGTGGCGCCTTTTCTGATGTCTATGAGCATGCGCGCGTTCACGAACTGGTTGGGAAACAGTTTGTAGTCGTCGTTGGCGAATTGCGCCTTAAGCTTGACGGTGCCGGTGGTGGGGTCGATCTGGTTGTCCGCGGTCAGCAAGAAACCGGTGGCGAGTTTGGTTTTGCCTGCACGGTCGTAGGCGTCTACCACAAGCGGGTTACCCGCCTGCAGTTTTTTCATCACTTGGGGAATGCTATCTTCGGGAATGGTAAAGATGATGGTGACCGGCTGCAATTGAGTAACCACCACCAAACCATTCTGATCGCTGGCGTGGACGATATTGCCCGGGTCCACTTGGCGTAGTCCCACGCGCCCGTCGATGGACGCGGTAATTCGGGTGTAGACGAGTTGCAGCTTGGCGCTGTCGATCTGCCCCTGGTCGGTTTTCACCGCACCCTGGTATTGACGCACCAGGGCTGCTTGAGTGTCCAGTTGCTGCTTCGCGACCGAATCCTGCGCAAACAGCGTGCTGTAGCGCCCCAGGTCGAGCTGCGCGTTCTTCAGCAGGGCTTGGTCGCGCGCCATTTGACCCTCGGCTTGTGTCAACTGCACTTGAAACGGTCGCGGATCGATCTCCGCCAGCAAATCTCCGGCATGGACGAACTGGCCTTCCTTAAACATCACCTTGAGCAACTGTCCGTCAACGCGGCTCTTCACGGTAACGGTATTTAAAGGCGTGACCGAGCCCAGGCCGGTAAGATAAACGTCGATATCGCCTGTTTGCGCCGCTGCAACCACAACGGGCTGGCTTTTGGCCGGCAAGTCCGATCCGCGCTTGGAAGCAGACGTCTGTGTATCGCCAAGTTTGGTCAGCAGCGGATACGCCGCTGCGGCCAGCAAGCACATTAGCAACAACCCAATCCACAGCCGGCGCGGCACGCCGGCGAAAAGCGGCTTTCTTTCCGCGCGCATGGACGGATTAATCAGTTGACTTTCTTTCGGCATCAACCTTCCCCGGATTGGCGTTGATGCCGTTTTTCCAGGAAGCGTTCCATCCGTTGGCGTTTTTCTTTGATGGCGTTTATCACTACCTCTTGCTGCTCAGGCGATAACCCGGAGTAAAACGCGAGTGCATGTTGACGGAAATCCCTGCGTGCTGCGTAAATTTGCTCGTGGGCCGTGTCCGCTGCCGTACCCAGGGCTGCCAAGTCCAGGTGGGGCTTGGCGAATTCCGCGTCAGCTGCATCATGCAGCTGCCTGCGGGATTCCATCATTTTTTCGCGCAGCGACCTTTCCTCATCTTTAAGCGCCTCCCACTGCCGATCCTGATCGGGCATGAGTTTTAGCTGCGTGTGCAACTGTTCGCTGAACATCCGGTTAAATGGCCTGTCCTGCCAAGCCGTTTGAGGCGCTGCTGCGCCGGTAAGCATGCCCCCAGCCAGCGACAGGCCGGCGATGGCAAGGATGATTTTCGAGGTCTTCATCTTGGGTCTCCTTCAGTTTTAACTCTATATAAAGCATGGCGGCGCCGAAAAATTCGCGCCGACAAGCACTGTGCGACATCTGTTATTTAATCACTGCAATGTGATTGGGGCTTCTCCGCCAGCGGGATTTTTGTAACATATCCTGGCGGGAACGGAACCTGTAACATTGTGTTACAAAAATGCGCTTCGAGATGACTTAAAGACGGGGTATAAATTTTTCATGGAAGTCGCGGATCACATATTGGTGGTGGACGATGACGCCGAGATTAGGCGCCTGCTGCATGAGTATCTTACGAAATCCGGCTATCGCGTAACGGCGGTAAAGGATGGCAGCGGCATGTGGGAGGCTGTCGACGGCGGGCGTGTCGATCTAATCGTACTCGACGTCATGTTGCCGGGCGACGATGGGCTGTTGCTATGTCGGTCGTTGAGGGCACGTTACCAAACACCGGTCATTATGCTCACCGCACGCGGCGAAGAAACCGACCGTATTATCGGATTGGAGATAGGGGCGGATGACTATTTGCCGAAGCCGTTCAGCCCCCGGGAACTGCTCGCCCGCATCAAAGTGGTTCTGCGGCGCGCAAGATCTTTGCCCGACAATCTTAAGCCTGACGAAACGCGTGCGATTCGTTTTGCGGACTGGCGACTCGACGCAGTTTCTCGCCACCTGGTGTCGCCCGCCGGTGTGGTGACGCCGCTGAGCGGGTCGGAGTACCGCTTGTTGCGGATATTTCTGGGGCACCCTAATCGGGTTTTGACGCGAGACCAGTTGATGGATCTGATGCAGGGCCGCGAGACGGAACCCTTTGAGCGCAGCATTGATGTTCAGGTAAGCCGCTTGCGGCGACGCTTGGGCGATGATGCAAGAGAACAGGCCATCATAAAAACGGTGCGCAGCGAAGGCTACGTACTTGCCGCCGAGGTGGAGATGGAAAGATGAAGTGGCTGCTGCCCAGAAGCCTCTTCGGCCGCATGGTGCTGGTATTGGTGTTGGGGCTGATTGCCGCGCAGATTCTGAGCGCCGCCATCCTGTTTCGGGAACGGGAGCAGCATATCGTTCAGATACGGGTTACCCGGGTCGCGCAAAAGATAAATGACGCAGTCCGTGTCCTGGAGGCGCTCAATGCGGAACAGCGGCGCAGCGTTGTGCCGTTGTTCAACAGCAACACGTTTTCGGCATCGTTGGGCAGCGGCGCTGGTTTTGTTGAAAAATCAGATCCTGAATTGGGTGATACAGCCCAGGATTTTGCAGCCGGGCTACGATCCATTTTAGGCAGTCAAAGGACAATCAGGACGCGGGTGATGTATGGCGTCGACGCAAGTTCGAGCGGAGAAGAAACGGGTTCGGGTCCAAGTGGGCCCAAGCCGGACGCTGAAACATTGCGGCGGGAGCAATCGAGGTTCCGGCCTTTGACGCTTACCGCCCAAGTGAGTTTGGCGGATGGAACCCTCGTCAATTTTCGGGACCAGTTTCCGAGGGAGCCGGGGCGCTGGCCATATCGGCTGGCTTTCGATCTCTCGGTCAGGCTGGCGGCGGTCGTAATACTCTCGCTTATCGCCGTTCGCTGGGTAACGCAGCCTTTGTCGTCGCTGGCAGAAGCCGCGAAAAATCTTGGGGAGAACATAAACAGACCCCCCATTGACGAGTCCGGCCCCTCCGAAGTAAGCAGTGCCGCACACGCCTTCAACAAAATGCAGTCGCGCCTGGCAAATTATGTCAATGACCGGACTCGCGTCTTGACAGCGATGTCCCATGACCTGAAAACGCCAATTACACGCCTGCGCTTGCGCACTGAGTTGCTTGACGAGCCCGAGCTCAGGGCCAGGTTTGCAAAAGATCTCGACGAGATGGAATCAATGGTTCGGACGACGTTGGATTTTATGCGCGGCGTGGAGGTTGATGAACAATTTCAACCTATCGACGTCATGGCTCTTCTGGAAAGCCTGCAGGCTGATTTCGAAGAAATGGGATACCAAGTCCGTATAAAGGGTAACACCGCCTCTGCATTCGTGGGCAAACCACGTGCGCTCAAGCGCTGCCTCAACAACCTTATCGAAAATGCCGTGAAATACGGCAACAACGCGACTATCATCGTGCAGGAAGAAGAAGCGCATCTAGTCCTGAAGATTGAGGACGAAGGCCCGGGAATTCCTGCGGAAGAACAGGAAAACGTATTTGCTCCCTTTTACCGGATTGAAACCTCGCGAAATCGCGACAGCGGCGGCACGGGATTGGGTCTTAGCATTGCCCGCAGTATTGCACGCGACCACCGGGGCGACATAGCTTGCAGAAACCGGGAAACGTCCGGCTTGCAGGTAATCGTAACTTTACCCAGGCAGGTTTCGACTTGAAGTGGGAATGGTGGAGTCGAGGAGGATCGAACTCCCGACCTTCGCATTGCGAACGCGACGCTCTCCCAGCTGAGCTACGACCCCACTGCGGAAAGGGAAACTATTATACTCGGGAAAACGCCCGCATTCACCAACCCGGATATGCAAATTACGCCGCCTTAAAGCAACACCGTTCCGCTCGACGAGTTTCCGCGTGGCGCGCAAGACTTAAACTCGTTTGTGGTAACTCCACCACAGTATCCAGATCCCGCCCGCTATCATCGGCAGCGAGAGCCATTGCCCCATGCTCAAATTAAGAGCAAGCAGGCCCAAAAACGAGTCCGGCTCGCGGGTAAACTCCACCAGAAAGCGGAACAGCCCGTAG
>DASZZH010000018.1 GCA_035543335.1 Burkholderiales bacterium | reverse complement strand
CGGATGGGGCGTGGCTTTCCGGGCGGTCTGCTTTGTCGCTCGCCTTGCGAATAGGCAACGGCTATTCGACGCGGCTCGCTTCGCGCATCCCATCCCGGAAAGCCGACGCCGCGGCCCCGTGGAGTTCTTCAACACCCTGCTCTAACCATGAAACTCTCGCCGCAAGCCAGTCCCAAGGATTTCCCGTTGCCGCTGAAGGCGGTGTTGTTTGACCTTGATGGCACGCTGCTCGACACCGCGCCGGATTTGGTGGACGCCACCAATCGGACCCTGAGCGAGCTAGGCATGGCCGCAGTGGATGCGGAAATCATCCGCAGCTATATCGGCGGCGGTATTGCTGTTTTGCTGCAGCGCGCGCTTGCGGCCACGCTCAAGCGCGAGCCGGATATGGAAATCTACCAGCGCGGTTTGCCGCTTTTCGAAAAACACTATGCTCGGGTGATGCTCAACCAGAGCCGGCCCTTCCCCGGCGCGGTGGAGGGCTTGCAGAAAATGCGCGCGCAAGGGCTGCATCTCGCCTGCGTCACTAACAAATCCGAGCGTTTTACCCTGCCGCTCCTGGAAGCGACCGATTTGCGCGACTTCTTTGAGCTGGTGGTGTCGGGCGACAGCGTGCCGAAGAAAAAACCCGATCCGCTGCCGCTGACTCATGCTTGCGCGCATTTCGGCGCTAAACCGCACGAGGCTCTGCTCATCGGCGATTCGCCGCTGGACACCCAAGCCGCGCGCGCCGCCGGTTGCCATGTTTTTTGCGTGCCCTACGGTTACCACCAGGGGCGGGACGTGCGCGAACTGGATTGTGATGCTATAGTAGCAACGCTCAAAGACGCGGCAGATCTGGTGATTAAGGCATGAACTCCACGGAAAACGAAAGATGGTACACCGCAAGCGCCCGGCGCTCCTGGCGCATTGGCTTCTGGCGCTAACGCGCTTTTCCATCTTTTGATTTTTGGTTTTTCCGGAGTTGTTCATGACTGAATCTGAATTCAAAGCTTTGGCTTCGCAAGGTTTCAACCGCGTGCCCCTGGTGCTGGAAACCTTCGCCGACCTCGACACCCCCCTTTCGGTTTATCTCAAGCTCGCCAACCGGCCGTATTCGTATCTGCTCGAATCGGTGGTGGGAGGCGAGCGCTTCGGCCGCTATTCGTTTATCGGCCTGGCGGCGGAAAATCGCATCGAAGTGCGCGGCAGAAATTTGAGCGAATACCGGGGCAACAAACTCGTGCAAACCACTGAAGTTGTCAACCCGCTGGAAAATATCAAAACCTTGCAGAAACGCTTCAAGGCGGCACGGCTGCAGGGGCTGCCGCGTTTCTGCGGCGGGCTGGTCGGTTATTTTGGCTATGACACGGTGCGCTATATCGAAAGCAAGCTCGCCGTAACCGTCAAGCCCGATGTGCTGGATGCGCCCGACATCCTGCTCATGTTGTCGGAACAGCTCGCCGTGGTGGATAACCTGACCGGCAAACTGTTTCTGGTCGTATATGCCGATCCCCAGGAACGCGATGCGTATCATCAAGCGCGCAAACGACTCAAAGCGCTTCTCGCCCAATTGCGCAAACCGGTGAAAATTCCCGCTGAAACGCCGTGCCAAGCGCAAACCGCGCGCTCGGAATTTGGCGAGGAAGCGTTCAAGGCGGCGGTGGAACGTTCGAAACGCTATATTTACGACGGCGATATCATGCAGGTGGTGTTGAGCCAGCGCATCAGCCGGCCTTATTCAGCGTCCCCGCTGGCGTTGTACCGGGCGCTGCGCGCGCTCAATCCTTCTCCCTACATGTTTTATTTCGATCTGAACGGGTTTCATATCGTCGGCGCCTCGCCTGAAATCCTGGTGCGGCTGGAGCAGGACACGGTGACGGTGCGGCCGATTGCCGGCACCCGGCCGCGCGGCAAGACCCTCGGGGAAGACGAAAAACTTGCGCAGGAATTACTCGCCGACCCCAAGGAGCGTGCGGAACACATCATGCTCATGGATCTCGGGCGCAACGATATCGGGCGGGTGGCGCAGACCGGAACGGTCAAGGTCACCGAGAACATGACCATTGAAAATTATTCCCACGTAATGCACATCGTTTCCAACGTCGAGGCCAGGCTGAAATCCGGTCTTGATGCCATGGATGTTCTGAAGGCTACTTTTCCTGCGGGCACGGTGAGCGGCGCGCCGAAAGTCCGCGCCATGGAAATCATCGATGAACTGGAAGCGACCAAACGCGGAATTTACGCCGGCGCAGTGGGCTATCTCGGATTTAACGGCGACATGGATTTGGCCATTGCCATCCGCACCGCGGTGATTAAAAATCAGACTTTATATGTGCAAGCGGGCGCCGGCATCGTCGCCGACTCGGTGCCGGCGAACGAATGGCAGGAAACCTGCAACAAGGCCAAGGCGGTGCTGCGTGCGGCGGAAATGGCGCAGGCCGGACTGGATAGTAAAATTGATTGAAAATCTTAGACCGCGGAGGACGCAGAAGACGCCGAGGAAACCTTAAGCTCTACTTATCTTGAGAACCTTTTACTTTCTTCTCAAGTTGGGTTCGGTTATGGCAACTGACTTGATCTTAAATTCTAATGTTTTGTTTTTCCTCTGCGTCCTCTGCGGTGAAAGGTTTTGAATTATGCTTTTGATGATAGATAACTACGATTCGTTCACCTACAACCTGGTGCAATACCTCGGCGAACTGGGTGAAGAGGTCGTCGTATACCGCAACGACGAAATCGCGCTCGATAAAATCGCGCAGCTCAAGCCCGCGCATATCGTGATTTCGCCGGGGCCGTGCACACCCAACGAAGCCGGCGTGTCGGTGCCGCTGATCAAGCGTTTTGCGGGGGAAATTCCGATATTGGGCGTGTGCCTCGGCCATCAGAGCATAGGCCAGGCGTTCGGCGGCAGGATAGTGCACGCGAAAAAGCTCATGCACGGCAAGACTTCGCAAATCAAGCACAGTGAGCGCGGCGTATTCCGCAATCTTCCCAATCCGTTTCAAGCCACGCGCTATCATTCGCTGGTGATTGAGCGCGAAAGCCTGCCGGATTGCCTGGAAGTCACCGCCTGGACCGACGACGGTGAGATCATGGGCGTGCGCCACCGGCAATTAAAAATCGAGGGCGTGCAGTTTCATCCGGAATCGATTTTGACCGAACACGGTCACGACCTGCTCAAGAATTTTTTGCAGGAAGGGAATAAATGACGCCGCAGGAAGCCCTGAACCGCCTGATTGAGCGGCGTGAAATTTTTCATGACGAAATGCTGTCCATCATGCGCCAGATCATGAGCGGGCAACTTACTCCGGCGCAAATCGCCGGCATCATTACCGGCTTGCGTGTCAAAGGCGAGACTGTCGAAGAAATCGCTGCTGCGGCACAAGTGTTGCGCGAGCTTTCAACCAAAGTAGATGTCTCCGGCGAGCCGCATCTGGTCGATACCTGCGGCACCGGCGGCGACGGCGCGCACACCTTTAATATCTCCACCACCTCCGCCTTTATCGCGGCGGCGGCGGGGGCCAAAGTCGCCAAGCATGGCGGGCGTTCGGTTTCCAGCAGTTGCGGCAGCGCCGACGTACTGGAAGCACTGGGGGTCAATGTCAATCTCAACGCCGAACGGGTGGCGCGGTCGATACGCGAGATCGGCATCGGCTTCATGTTTGCGCCCAACCATCACAGCGCGATGAAGCATGCTGCGCCAGTGCGCAAGGAACTCGGCGTGCGCACGCTGTTCAATATTCTGGGACCGCTCACCAATCCGGCGGGCGCTAAAAACCAGTTACTGGGCGTGTTTCACCACGACCTGGTCGGCATCCAGGCGCGCGTACTGCAAGCCTTGGGCAGCCGGCACGCGCTGGTGGTGCACGGCTTAGACGGCCTCGACGAGATATCCATCAGCGGCGGAACCGAAGTAGCGGAACTTAAAAACGACGCGATAAGTGAATACACTGTCCATCCCGACCGCTTTGGCATCAAGCTTGCGCCGCTGGAAGCAATTCAGGCAAAAAACGCCGACGAATCGAAAAAAATGCTGCTCGCCGTGCTCGACAACCAGCCCAGCCCAGCGCGCGACATTGTGACGCTCAACGCCGGCGCGGCGATTTACGTTTCAGGCTTGGCCTCGAGCATCGAACAAGGCATGCGCAAGGCCGCCGAGGTCATTGCCAGCGGCGCGGCGCGCGCCAAGCTTAATCAACTCATTGAATTTTCCAACCGGTTTAAAACCTCAAAATCCTGAACCGCGGAGGACGCGGAGGACGCAGAGGAAAACCAAATGAATGAGAATAAAATCGGCGACATCGTACTCGGCGGTGCTATGAAGGTTCATTCTGCGCTGGGGCCGGGTTTGTTGGAAAGCGCGTATGAAATCTGCCTGGCTCATGAAATCATCAAGCAAGGACTAAGCATTAAACAGCAGGTTTTACTACCGGTTCACTACGACGGGCTCAAGCTGGATGCAGGTTACCGATTGGATTTGCTTGTCCACAACAAGGTGATTGTGGAACTGAAGGCCGTGGAGAAATTGCTGCCTATTCATACCGCCCAGCTTTTGAGTTACTTGAAGCTCAGTCAGCTAGCTTTGGGCTACCTGCTTAACTGTGGTTCACATGCGCGACGGCATCAAGCGTGTGGTTAATAAATTATAGCTTGTTTTTCCTCTGCGTCCTCTGCGGTGAAAACGATGTCTGACATCCTGCAAAAAATCCTTTTTTTCCTCTGCGTCCTCCGCGTCCTCTGCGGTGAATTAAATGTCTGATATTCTGCAAAAAATCCTGACTGCGAAACGCGAGGAAATCGCCGCCGCTAAAACTGCGAAACCGCTTGCCGCAATCCGCGCTGAAGCGGAAGCGGCAGCACCACCGCGGGATTTTGTCGGGGCCCTACGCGCCAAAATCAAGGCCGGAAAACCTGCGGTGATTGCCGAAATCAAGAAAGCGAGCCCCAGCCAGGGCGTGCTGCGGAAGAATTTCGATCCGGCGGCAATTGCGCGGAGCTACGCCAAACACGGCGCGGCGTGTCTTTCGGTGCTGACCGACCGCGAGTTTTTCCAGGGGAGCGCGGAATTTCTAAAGCAGGCGCGCGCCGCCTGCACGCTACCGGTCCTGCGCAAGGATTTCACACTCGACCTCTATCAGGTTTATGAGGCGCGGGCGATGGGCGCCGACTGCATTTTGCTGATTGTCGCCGCGCTTGATATGCCGCGCATGCAGAAGCTGGAACAACTGGCGCAAAGCCTCAAGATGGTGGTGCTGACTGAAGTGCATGATGCCAAAGAACTTGAGCTCGCCCTGCAACTCAAGACACCGCTTATCGGCATCAACAACCGCAATTTGCGCACGTTTGAAACGCGCCTTGAAACCACTTTGCAATTGCTGAAGAAAATTCCTCAAGACCGTATCGTTATCACCGAAAGCGGGATACTGAAACCGCAAGACGTGCAATTGATGCGCGCGCACGGGACTGATTGTTTTCTGGTCGGCGAGGCGTTCATGCGCGCCCAAGACCCGGGCGCCGAACTGGCCAGGCTGTTTGCTTAAGGAACCTCTGATTAAGTCCCACGCGGTTGCGACGGCGGCTTTCCGGGATGGGATGCGCGAAGCGAGGCGCAGCCAATGGCCAGCCCCCTTGGCAAGCCGAGCGACAAAGCAGACCGCCCGGACAAGCCTCGTCCCATCCGGGTTGCGGTAAAATGCGGCGTCTGCGTCGTGCGCTCCTCGGTGTCGTACTTCGAGTACGACCTTCGTCGCGCGCCTTGCATCCATCCGCATTTTGCCAGCAACGCAATCCGCGGAGGACTTAATCAGAGGTTCCCTACCCTCTGGTTTTGCAATCCCAAACGCTTTATTGTTTGATTACCAGTGCTTAGCGAGCGCTTGGCCAGTTCAACGTGCTTCGGGCAGGATGGCATCAAGAGGCTGGTATAGGCATGACAGTTGCTGACTCGAAGGCCACGCTAAGCCAAAGCACTATAAGCAGTATTAGGATTTAGTGTTTCTTTTTTACAACACTCGCTTGAATATGTCGTTTTTCTTCTTGACACTCTGGCTGCACGTATAGCAGGATTAAACCGTTTTGGAGCTGTGGTTTGTCTGGTGAATTTTTTCAGAGGGATGAGGTAGCGCTCCCTCTCACTTCAGTTCAAGAAGAATGCTCATTTTTCGAGGAGGAATAATGAATAAAACCCTACTTTCTGTAATTACTGCTGCCGGGCTTATGGCGTCCGGCTCCGCGCTCGCCGACACCAGCCTGGTGGAAGTTTACGGTACGTTGAATGTTGATTTCGAGAATGTCCAAGCCAAGTCGGCCACCGTGCCGCTGCCGGCGGCGGGTATAGGGCAATTGGGTTCGGCGGGGGCAGGGGCGGCGGCGCCCAGCCGCAACCGGGTGACCTCGAACTCCTCGAATATCGGGTTCCGAGGCAAGGAAGATTTAGGTATGGGCTGGAATGCGATTTTCCAGATTGAGACAGGCATAGCCATGGACTCGGCCAGTGGTGTCGCGGCCACCAATACCCAGTCCACTGGTTTCCTTGGGACACGCAATACCAATGTCGGCCTCTCGTCACAGAAATTCGGCACGGTCTTCTACGGCAACTGGGATACGCCTTATAAAGCCTTGACGAATACGCTCGCGTTCGATCCCTTCTACGCCACTGGTATCGCGAGTGGTAACGCGATCATCGGCACGCCGGGCTTTGCGGTGGCCACCACCACCGCTGGCGGCCGGGCTACCGTACTCGGCGCCGCCGCCGCCGTCTCCAACGACGCCTCGTTTGACCGGCGTCAGGGCAACAGCGTGCAGTACTGGACCCCGAATATTTTTGGCTTCAGTGGCAGATTGGTCTACTCCGCCAATGAGCAGAGGAGCCCCGAAACGCCGGCTGTGCCTACCGTGAATATCAACCCCGCCATCTACGGCGCGTCTTTGATATACGAATATGGACCGTTCCGCGCCACTGGTGCTTGGGAGCAACACCGCGATTACTTCGGGCTTGCGGTGATGGGTGGTGCCGCGTCCCTGCCAGTTGCCGCGGACAACACTTCCCGCGACAACGGCTACAAGGCCACGCTGAGCTACAAGCTGTTTGGCACCACTACCGCCAACGTGATGTGGGAGCGGCTTTCCTATAACAACAGCGACACCGTAGCGGGCCATTTGATCCACTACCACCGCGACGCGATTTACTTCTCGCTGCTGCATCAGATCGGCGCGGGCACCATCCGCTTGGGCTTCGGTGATGCCCACCAAGGCAGTTGCGACCGCGCGGGCGGCGCAATACCGGCGCCCTGCTCGACTACCGGGCTGGATGCGCGCCAGTACAGCGTAGGCTACAGCTATAGCTTCTCCAAGCGCACCGATTTGTATGCTTTTTGGACCGCGATCAACAACGGCAGCTTCGCCACTTACCAATTGGGCAATGGCGCCGGCATCGGTACTGCACAAAGTGGTGCCACGGGCGCGGGAGGTGGCGCGGGCGGCGGTTCGCACAACCAGGGCTTCGGCTTGGGCATCCGCCACGTATTCTAGAAAAACTCCTCATTATTAATTGTTACGGGCGCTTCGGCGCCCGTTTTTATTTTGAGCGGCGAGAAGGTATGCTTGTATTATGAAACCCGATGATCTGCCGCAACGGGCGCGGGAACTGGCTGATCTCGCCGATCGCTGTGTCGCTTGCGGGCTGTGCCTGCCGCATTGCCCGACCTACCTCAAAACGCTTTCTGAAGCGGATTCGCCGCGCGGGCGCATTCAACTCATGAAAGGTGTGCTGGAAGCGCGCATTCCGCTTAACGCGCGCTTCATTGAGCACATTGACTTATGCCTGACCTGCCGTGCTTGTGAGAACGTTTGCCCCAACAATGTCGCTTACGGTGAGCTGGTGGATGGTACTCGCGTGATAATCGAAGCGCAGCGGCCGCGTAGCAAGCTGCACCAATGGTTGCGCGGTTTCGCCATGAGCGAACTGGCAGCGAAGCCCTGGCGCCTGGAGAAACTCGCCTCGCTTTTGCGTTTTTACCGGCAAAGCGGCTTGCAACGGCTGGCGCGTGGTTTGGGCATATTGCGCGTGCTCGGGCTTAATGAAATGGAGCAACACCTGCCGCCGGTTGCGCGCCATCCGGGCTGGAATGAAATTTATCCGGCAAGTGGTGAGGTGCGCGGTGAGGTCGGACTGTTTCTGGGTTGTGTGGCGCGCGTTGCCGACGCCGCCACGCTGAACGCCGCGATTTTCGTGCTGAATCGGTTGGGTTACATGGTGCATGTGCCGCGCTCGCAAACCTGTTGCGGCGCGCTCTATCAGCATTCAGGCGATTTGGAAGCGGCAAAACAGTTGGCGCGGGAAAATCTCAGGGCTTTTGCTGCGCCAAATCTCGGCGCCGTCATCAGCACGGCATCCGGCTGCGGCGCGACGCTCGCCGAATACAAGCGCATTCTCGGCGATGAGGCGCGCGCGTTTTCCGCGAGAATAACGGACTTGAGCAGCTTTCTCTCGCAAGATGGACAAATGCATAAAATAGATATATTGCAACTTAATGCTAAAATCGCGGTGCAAGATCCTTGCACTCTGCGCAATGTGATGCGCAGTGAAAAATCGCCTTATGCTTTGCTCAAGCTGATACCGCAAGCTGAAGTCGTCGCGCTTACCGGAAATGACCAGTGCTGCGGCGCGGCGGGCACGTATTTCCTGTCGCAGCCGGAAATGGCGGGAACACTCCGTGATGATAAAATCAGAGCATTGCAGCAAAGCGGCGCAAGCTGGCTCGCGACTTCCAACGTCGGCTGCGCCATGCATCTTGCCGAAGGGGTTCGTGCAGCGGGGCTCGCCGTTAAAATCGTTCACCCCGTGACTTTGCTGGCGCGGCAAATGGGATTTGAATGCAATGACGCTTGATGATTTAATCGTTCAGTTTGATAAGGCCTTGCGCACGTTGACGCAGCCTGCGAAAAGTGTACGCGCCATCCCAGGTGAAGGTTTGCAGGAAGCGTCCTTGACTGTGAGCGCTGCGCGTCTGTCCGCGGCGCTGATGCGGGTTAATCACAGCGGCGAGATCTGCGCTCAAGCACTCTACGACGGCCAGGCGCTCACCGCGCGCGACGGTTCGGTGCAGCAGGCGCTGCAAAAAGCGGCGACAGAAGAAACCGAGCATCTGGCCTGGACCGAACAACGCATAGAAGAGCTGGGCGGGCGCAAGAGCCTGCTAAATCTGCTTTGGTATGGCGGTTCTTTCGCCATCGGCGCGCTGGCGGGATTGCTCGGCGACAAATGGAACCTCGGTTTTCTGGCGGAAACGGAACGACAGGTCGAGCGGCATCTGGAAGAACACTTGCAACGATTGCCGAGCGAGGATTTAAAAAGCCACGCGATTCTCGAGCAAATGAAAAACGACGAAGCGCAGCATGCGACCACCGCGATTGCTCAAGGCGCCGCCGAACTGCCGCCGCCGATGAAGCTGGCGATGCAGCTCGCCTCCAAAGTGATGACGCGCACTGCGTTCTGGATTTAGCAGATTGTTGCAAAACTACTCGGAGCCGGTCTGTTGCTCGTCGCTCAAAAGCTCGCCGTACTGCTTTTATGTACTGTCTCGCCTTCTCGCTCCTCGCGTCGCGTATCCCGGCTTCCTCGTGACGTTTTGCAGCAACCTGCTGGGTACCCTTAGCTTACATACCTGAGAACTTGTTTAATCAGCCCTCGACGATTTCTAAATCGTAGGTGATGTTCGCTGTTTTTCCCAGCATGATTGAAGCAGGCAGTATTTTTCCGCGGAAAGGTGAACCGCGCACCCCACCTGGCTCCGATCAAGCCTTTGCGGTGAGTATCGCACCGGTCGCGGCAAGGGGATGCGACCGCTGCATACTGGATCGAGTTTGGTAGCCTGACTAAAACTCTGCCCTGACCAAAGTGGACTGGTTGACCTCCACGTTGACCATGAACGTATATGTGTAGTAGGGACGGATTCTGCTTTTCACCTCAACCAGGTGCTTGCCGGGTGTCACCGCCAGCTTTTTGAGCGGCGGCGAATTGCCCACTTTGTTGCCATCCACATAAATCTCGCCTTTTGGGGTGATATCGAAATTCAGGTAGCCTACCTTACCGACCACTGGTGGTGCTTTGGTTTTTTTACCGCTTTGCCCGGTTTCCGGTGTTTTCTTCCCGGGCTGAGTGGTCGAAGGGAGCAAGGGCTTGGTGTCGCCGCTGTCCGTTTGCACCTCGCCTTTGACAGCGGATGACACATCCGGGTGGACAGTGGCATCTTTCTCGTTGGCTGGTCCCGGTTTGCCGAGGAATACTAATAAGGCCACCGCGATTGTGGCAAGCGAACCTGCTCCGACCCAAACCGTCTTGTTCCTGGAAAGCTTTTTCGGTGCTGGCGTAAGTTTTGGCTGACTTTCCTTGCCCGTCGCGCCCGGCAATTCAATAATGGGATAAGCGCGATCGGCCCGGTTGGCAGCGCTTGTTATTGGAGTCGCCGATAGAGGTTTATTGCCGGCATCAGCCGGTAATTCAAGAGTTGTTTCAAGCGCATCTGTTCTGCGGGCCACTCTTCGCTCTAGGGTTTTCTGGGGGGGCCACTTAATGGCTGCGAGCTGTGCGGGTGCGGGCAGCGGCAGCGTTTTGTAATGCCTGAGATCATGCGCAAGTTCGCTTGCGTTCTGGTATCTATCTACGGGAAGCTTGGCCAGTGCCTTGTGAATTATATAATCGAACGCCACGGGGCACTGTTTGTTGATTGCCCTTATATCGGCCGGGATTTCGTTTAAGATGCGGTACATTATGGTGCTGATGGTTTCCCCGTCGAACGGCGCTTTCCCGGTCACCATTTCATACAGCATCACACCCAGCGAAAAAATGTCGGAACGGCCATCCACCGGCTTGCCTACGATCTGCTCCGGCGACATGTACTTGGGCGAACCGAGGATCGTCCCGGTTGCGGTTTTTGAGCCGGAAGGCAAATGGGCAATGCCGAAATCGGTGATTTTCACCTGGCCGGCGTTCGTGATCATGATATTGGCAGGCTTGATATCACGGTGCACGATGCCATGCTGCTGCGCATAAGCCAGGCCATCCGCGATCTGGGCTGCAATCTCGCTGATTCGGTCATGCGACAGGCTTGCGCCGGATTTGAGAATTTCCCGCAGGGACTCTCCCTCCAGGAATTCCATCGCGATGTAGGCTATGTTATCGGTCTCGCCGACATCATAAATGGTGACGATGTTAGGATGATTCAGGCGGCCGGCGGACTTGGCTTCGCGATAGAAACGTTCTTCAAAGTCTTCGAATTCGTCTTTTGGCAGATCAAGGTTAATAGCCTTGATGGCTACGGTGCGCTCGATGACGGGGTCAACTGCCTTGTATACGGTACCCATGGTGCCGCGCCCCAGTTTCAACACAATCTCGTAGCGCCCTAATTTTTGAATTACCACAGAGATTTCACCACTACTTTTTGTGAAAAATCGGGATTGGGAGAAATTGCAAATGCGAGTTCTAGCAGTATTTATTACACAGCATAATGTCAGGTTGGTTATCGCGCAAGCAAGGCTAATATGAGGAGTCGAGCTAATATAAGGAGTCGGAGTCGAATTTTTTTGAATAAAGTGTCATACCCGGATTGAGCAAAGCCCGAATCGCCGGTTCGGTCAGCCGGCCTCCACGATTTCGAAATCGTGGGTGATGTTCGCTGTTTTTCCCAGCATGATCGAAGCCGAGCAGTATTTTTCCGCGGAAAGGCGAATGGCCTGTTCCACCCGCTTCGGGTTCAGGGCCTTGCCGGTGACGATGTAATGAAAATGAATGCGGGTGAAAACCTTCGGGTCTTGCTGCGCGCGCTCGGCCTCGATGTCCACCACACAGTCGGTCACCGTTTCGCGGCTTTTCTTGAGGATGAGCACCACGTCGTAGGCGGTGCAGCCACCGGTGCCGATCAGCACGGTTTCCATCGGCCGCGGGCCGAGATTGCGTCCGCCGCCTTCCGGCGCCCCGTCCATCAATAGCGCATGCCCGCTTTCCGATTCGCCGAGGAAGCTCACCTGTTCGACCCATTTGATGCGCGTTTTCATGCTTTTCCTCTCAAATGCCGTTGTAGTAATTATCTCAAATTATATTCGCGGCAGAAATATTGATTTGATACCACAGCCATCCGAATACTTCATGCATGAAGACATAACTTGCGAACAATCCTTGCGGATTGGGCAAATAAAGTTCAAGCGGATCCGAGGGCAGGCTGGCAAAACCGGTGGACGCGGGAATCACGCTGAAGCCCGCGGCTTCAAATGCGAGCATGGCCCGGCGCATATGCCAGGCGTGGGTTACCAGATAAATGCGCCCGACACCGGCAGGCTTAAGCATTGCCCGGCTGAGTTTGGCGCTTTCATAAGTGGTGTTGGATGCCGCTTCTTCCCATGTCACCGGAACGTTGAATTCATTGACCAGTACCGCTTGCATTTGCACCGCTTCGGAATGCCGGCCCCCCTGCGGTTTGCCGCCGGAAACCAGAATCGGTTTCTGCGTGGCGCGGTAAAGGCGTGCCGCATAGCGCAACCGCTCAAGCTCCAGACGGTTCACAGTATCGCTGCCATAGTCCGGCGCTTGCAAATAAGTTCCTCCGCCCAGCACCACAATCGCCTGTGCCTTGTCGCGATTTAGTTCTGTGAGTGGCGGCATTTCAATCAGCTTGAGCGCGTGTAAAGCAAACCAGGGTGCGGAGAGGAGATAGAGTAAAACCATAGTCAGGGTAATAAGAAATTTGCCCAAGCGTAGGTGGTTTTTAATGCAGATAAGTCCGATGACGCCTAGCAGCAAAAGATTCAGCGGCGGGAGCAAAAAGGCACTCAGGAATTTAGTAATGGACCAAGCCATTTATTAATAAATAATTGTTTATGGATATATTTTTTTAAACTTAGAAAATTTAGTTGCAACGCACAAAAATACTTGCAAAACCGCTTAAAAATGGGATAATGTGTTGGCGTAAACGCTTACTCTTTAAGCGTTTATGTGTTGTCTCCTCCTCCTTTGGTGGAACTTAGCGCAATCCTTGGGGATTGCGCTTTTTTTCGTGGGGGACAGCTTTTACGTTGTTTCATGCTGCTCGGAAGGACGCCAGTGGTGCAGTGCAATAAAAGATTTCAAACGTGTTGCATAGGGCGCCCAAGCATCACAGTCTGCAACGGCAGGATTTAATTCCGCATTTTCCCTTCGCCGCCCGCCGCCTTGGTTTGACAGTGGCGGTCAATCTAGCATAGAATTCGCGACTTTCTTTGGGTTTTTAAGCAAACAATTCAACTCTGGCCCATGAAAACTTTTTCAGCGAAAGCGCATGAAGTAAAGCGCGGTTGGTACGTGGTGGATGCCAACGGCAAGGTATTGGGGCGTTTGGCGAGCGAGCTTGCACGGCGTCTGCGTGGCAAGCACAAGCCCGAATTCACTCCGCATGTGGATACTGGCGATTACATCGTGGTCATCAATGCCGACAAGCTGCGCGTCACCGGCAACAAGGCGCAAACCAAAATCTATTACCGCCACAGCGGCTATCCGGGCGGTGTCTACAGCGCCAATTTTGCTAAGCTGCACGCGCGTTTCCCCGCCCGCGTTCTGGAGCAAGCGGTGAAAGGCATGCTGCCGAAGGGACCGCTTGGTTACGCCATGCTGAAGAAACTCAAGGTCTACAGCGGTGAACGGCACCCGCACACCGCGCAGCAACCCCGGATACTGGAAATTTAGGGAAGACTCATGATCGGAGAACACAACTATGGCACCGGCCGGCGCAAAAGCGCGGTGGCCCGCGTGTTTCTCAAGCCCGGCAAGGGAGTGATTATCGTGAACGGCAAGCCGGTGGACGAGTTTTTCTCGCGCCAGACCGGACGCATGGTGGTGCGCCAGCCGCTCGCCATCACCAATCATTTGTCGAGCTTCGACATCAAGGTCAACGTGCATGGGGGCGGTGAATCCGGTCAGGCCGGCGCGGTGCGCCACGGTATTACCCGCGCGTTGATCGAGTACGATGCCGCGCTCAAACCCGCCTTACGCAAGGCGGGCCTGGTGACGCGCGATGCGCGCGAAGTTGAGCGCAAGAAAGTGGGCTTGCACAAGGCGCGGCGACGCAAACAGTACTCCAAGCGCTGATTGTGCAGTTTTTTCATCATGAAAAAGCCGCCCACCTGGGCGGCTTTTTCATTGCCTAATCGGGTCAGGCTGATTACCATCAACACCTATGTCAGTGGAAGTGACGGGGAAATTATGCTGAAAGTCGGAGTTGTCGGCGGCACCGGGTACACCGGCGTGGAACTTTTGCGCATTCTTGCTCACCATCCGAAAGTGAGCGTGAGCGCGATTACTTCGCGCGGCGAAGCGGGGATGGAGGTGGCCGAGCTTTTCCCCAGCCTGCGCGGCATTGTGGATTTGAAATTTTCCGACCCGGCCAAGGCCGAGCTCGATTCCTGCGATGTGGTGTTCTTTGCCACGCCCAACGGCATCGCCATGCGGCAGACGAAAGCGCTGCTGGATGCCGGCGTGCGGGTGATTGATCTCGCCGCGGATTTCCGCCTCAAGGACGCAGCTGTCTGGGAAAAATGGCACGGAATGCCGCATGCTTGCCCGGAGCTGCTGAAAGAGGCGGTGTATGGTCTTCCGGAAGTCAATCGCGACAAGATCCGGCAGGCGCGGCTGGTCGCCAACCCCGGCTGTTACCCCACTGCGGTGCAGCTGGGTTTTCTGCCGCTCATCGAAGCTGGCGTGATCGATATCGAGCGCCTGATTGCGGACGCCAAATCCGGCGTCTCGGGTGCCGGGCGCAAGGCGGAGCTGGATACGCTGTTTTCCGAAGCGTCCGACAATTTCAAGGCTTATGGCGTGCCGGGCCACCGCCACCTTCCTGAAATCATTCAGGGCCTCGCGGCAGCGGCGGGCAAGAAAGTCGGGCTGACTTTCGTTGCACATCTCACCCCGATGATACGTGGCATTCACGCCACGCTTTACGCTCGGCTTACGCGCGAAACCGACCTGCAGGCGCTCTATGAGAAACGCTATGCCGCGGAAGAATTCGTGGATGTGCTGCCGGCGGGCAGCCACCCCGACACGCGCTCGGTGCGCGGAGCGAACATGTGCCGCATTGCGGTGCACCGTCCGCAGGGCGGCGACACCGTAGTGGCGCTGTCGGTCATCGACAATCTAGTCAAAGGCGCGGCCGGACAGGCGGTGCAGAACATGAACATCATGTTTGAACTTCCCGAATCGGCCGGTCTGCATCATGCTGCGCTATTACCTTAGAAAATGTACAAAGCGCTGAAACGAAAATTCGGCATTTCGGCACCGCGGATGACGGTGCACACGCATATTCCTTGGTACTGGCGCTGGCTGATGCTGACTGTATTGATCGCGTTGGTCCTTAGCTTGGCCTGGTGGATGTATGACTCGGGCCAAAAATTCGCCGGTTTTGACCGCGTCCAGGTGGAGACTGCCCTTGACCACCAGACCGAACTTAATTCCAGGCTGCAAAAAGAGAACGCTGTGTTGCGTGACCAGGTTGCTATTAGTGAGCGCCAACTTCAAATTGAACGCTCGACCTACGGCGACCTCGCGAAGCAGGTAAAAGCCTTAAGCGATGAAAACAACAGCCTCAAGGAAGATCTCGCGTTTTTTCAGAGCCTGCTCTCCGCTGGCAGCAAGCAGGAGGTGAGCATTTACCGCTTCAACGTCGAACGCGATGCGCTGCCTGGTGAATACCGCTACCGCCTGCTGCTCCTGCAGATGGGGCCGCGACAGAAGGAGTTTCAGGGCAAGCTGCAGTTCATCGTTGACGTGGAGCATGACGGCAAAAGAAGTGTCATCACCATCCCTGCTGAAAACGAAGCCCATCTTCAGGCGTATAATGTGAGCTTCAAGTACTATCAGCGGGTTGAAGGCAGCTTCCAGATGGAGCCCGGCGCCGTGGCGAAAAGCGTGCAGGTGCGCGTGTTCGAAAAAGGCGCGAGCGAAGCCAAGCTCACGCAGAGCGTCGACCTGTCTTGAAATGGAGAATAGCGCATGTTTGGCAAGAAACCGAGTAAACCGCAAAATCGAATCGATTGTCTGATCGGCGTCGGTACCAGCATCGAAGGCAATATCAATTTCAGCGGCGGCCTGCGTGTGGACGGCCATGTCCGCGGCAACGTGGTGGCGAACGGCGAAAACTCCAGCACCCTGGTGTTGAGCGAGCAGGCGCGCATCGAAGGCGAAATCCGCGTTTCGCACGTGGTCATCAACGGCAGCGTAATCGGGCCGGTATACGCCGGTGAATACATTGAATTGCAGTCAAAATCCAATGTCACCGGCGATGTGTATTACAAGACGCTGGAAATTCAGCTCGGCGCGGTGGTGCAGGGACGGCTGGTATATCAGGACGGCGAGAATGCCGAGAAAGTCCTGGTGTTCAAGCCCGCCACCGGCGCTTGACCCGCCCTGGAACGGAAGAGGATAATACGGGTCTTAAAGAATGATGATTAGGAGCAGGTAATGAACACCATGACGGAAATCCCGGCGCCTTTGGTCTTTACCGACAGCGCCGCAAGCAAAGTCAAGCAACTGCTGGAAGAAGAAGGCAATCCCGACCTCAAACTGCGCGTGTTTGTGACGGGCGGCGGCTGCTCGGGCTTCCAGTACGGGTTCACTTTTGACGAAGTAGTGAACGAGGAGGATACCTCGATGCAGAAAAACGGCGTGACGCTGCTGATTGACCCGATGAGCTACCAATATCTGGCCGGCGCTGAAGTCGACTACCAGGAAGGCGCGGAAGGCGCGCAATTCGTCATCAAGAATCCCAACGCCACCTCCACCTGCGGCTGCGGTTCGTCCTTCTCGGCGTAAGAATTTTTTAATGAGTAAACGGGAGCCTTAACGGCTCCCGTTTATTTCTTGTAAATTGCGCCGAGCAGGCGCAGGCCTAGAGCGCCGGTCGCTTGCGGCAGGTTTCCCGGTTTCCCCTGCAGTGTTTGCCAGGCGAGCCAGGCAAACGCATAAGCTTCGAGCGTTTGCGCATTAATCCCCAGTGCGTCGGTGACGTCGGTCCTTACCCCGGGCAGAGCCACGCGCAGATTTTTCACCAGCGCTTTATTGCGCGCGCCGCCGCCGCAAAAATAAATTTCATGCGCTCCCTGGCAGTGTTTTTTAATGGCCTGCGCGATACCTTGCACCGTAAGCGCAAGCAGCGTCGCCTGCACGTCTTGCGGCGCCTCTTTTCCCGACAGGAATCCGTTCAGCCACTGCAAATTGAATTGCTCGCGTCCGCCGCTTTTGGGTGGGGACTCGCCAAAAAAGGGATGAGCCAGCAAGCGCCGCAGCAGTTCTGGAATAATTTTTCCGCTCATCGCCCAGGTACCGTCCGCATCGTAGCGCTGGCCGGTGTGCTTTTGGCACCAGGCGTCGAGCAGCATATTGCCCGGACCGCAGTCGAAACCGGAAGCCGGGCTTTCAGACGGAAGATCGGTGAGATTGGCCATGCCGCCGATATTGACGATGACGCGATGAGCATTCGAACCCAGGCTGAGCGCCGCATGAAACGCCGGCACCAGCGGCGCGCCCTGGCCTGCGGCGGCGATATCGCGGCTGCGGAAATCGCAGACCACGGTAATCGCGGTGAGCTCCGCCAGCAACGCCCCGTTGCAAAGCTGCAAGGTATAACCCAATTGCGGCGCATGACGCACCGTCTGGCCATGACAGCCGATGGCAGTAATCTGTTGCGCCTTCACTCCGGCTTGTGTAAGCAACTCGGCAACCGCCGCCGCATAGCAGCGCGTCAATTCGTTGGCGGCGAGCATGGCTTCATGCAATTCGTTGGTCTGCGGCCGGTGCAGCAGGAGCAGGCGGTTGCGCAAATCGTCGGGATACGAGCGATAGACATGCTCTCTGAGTTGCCAGGGTATGTTGCCGAAATCGGCGAGGACGGCGTCAATGCCGTCCAGGCTGGTGCCGGACATGAGTCCGGCATAAAGTTGCCGGGCGCTCAAGAGCGAAGATGGAAGGACAAATTAATCCAGCTTGGCAAAGTTGACGCCGCGCGCCAGGTTAAGCTGTATCTGCAAGGGCTCGACTGTGCGGTAGAACGCCGGCTTGAGTTGAGCGGTGATCGGCGGTCCTTCGGGGACGGCGATATGCGTCGGGTTGTGCTGCACGCCGTTGATGCGGAATTCATAGTGCACGTGCGGCCCGGTGGCGAGGCCGGTCATGCCGACGTAGCCGATTACATCGCCTTGACTCGCTTTTTGCCCGTGATGCAGGCCCTTGGCGAAAGCCGAAAGATGGCCGTACACCGTGCTGAACACGCCCTGGTGCCGCAAAACCACCATGTTGCCGTAGCCGCCCTGCTTGCCGAAGAAAACCACCGTGCCGCTGGCAGTGGCTTTGATTTTGGTGCCGACCGGCGCGGCATAATCAATCCCCTTGTGCGCACGCCATTCCTTCAGCAGCGGGTGGAAGCGCGAGAAACTAAAGCTCGAAGTGACGCGGGAAAATTCCAGCGGAGAGCGCAAAAACGCTTTGCGCATGTTTTTGCCATCCGGCGTGTAATAACCGCCGTGGCCTTGTTCGTCGTTGAAATATAACGCCTGGTAGGCTTTGCCCTGGTTTACAAATTCCGCCGCAATCACGCGCCCGCTTCCTACCGCCGTGCTCTGGTCGTAGAACATTTCGTAAACCACACTGAAGCGATCGCTCTTGCGTAGGTCGCGATAAAAATCAATGTCGGAGGAAAAAATGTCGGCGATCTGCGTGGCGATGCTGTCGGGAAGGTCCACGGCATCGGTGGCGGCAAACAGCGAGCTCACGATTTCGCCGGATTTGATTAAAACCCGCTTTTCCAGGGCGAGCGGCTCTACGCCGAAAGCGAAACGGTCGCCGGCTTTTTTTGCGACGAAAACGCCGCCGTTGGCGTTGAAATAGCGCAGTAGAAGCAGGTCGCCCTCATCGCTGACTTGGGCTTGCACGGTTTTGCCGGGCTTGAGCTGTTTCAACGGTTTCAGTTCTTTGGGATGGCGCAAGAGCTTGAGTGTTTCCTGCTCGTCCACCTTAAGCCGCGCCAATAGGCTCGCGATGGTGTCGCCGCGTTGGATATACTCTTCGCGCCAGTATTCCCCGGTTTGCGCCTCGTCCTGCGGAAATTCGGGCAGCTGCAGCTCCTCGATCACAGTTTGCTGGGGGATTTTGCTTACCTCGGTTTGCGGCACAATGCCGAACGCCGCCACGCCGAACAGCGGCAAAGTAAGCAGGGCCACCAGCCAGCGCAGCCTGAAACCGGGTGTGAGCCGCGCCGCCTTTTGCGCTAGAATCACGTTTTTATCAAGCATTTGTGCCTTGGGTAGTAAAATCCACGCGCCAGTGTAGCAAAAAACTGGTAGTTGGCAAATGAACTATTCCCGATTTGAGGGCGGAATGAGCACGATCAAGCAAGCCCTGGCAATCATCAAACGCGGCTGCGATGAATTGCTGATCGAAGAAGAGCTGGAGCAGAAGCTCAAGACCGGCAAACCTTTGCGGGTCAAGGCGGGCTTTGATCCCACCGCGCCGGATTTGCATCTGGGGCACACGGTGCTCCTCAACAAGCTGCGCCAGTTGCAGGACCTCGGGCACCACGCGCTGTTTCTGATCGGCGATTTTACCGGCATGATCGGCGATCCCACCGGCAAGAACGCGACCCGACCGCCGCTTTCGCGCGGGGGAATCGCTCAAAACGCCAAGACCTATTCTGCGCAGGTGTTCAAAATCCTCAAGCGCGAGCAAACCGAAGTGGTGTTCAACTCGAGCTGGATGGACAAGCTCAAGGCCGCCGACATGGTCAAGCTCGCGGCGACGTATACGGTGGCGCGCATGCTTGAGCGCGACGATTTTGCGAAGCGTTACAAAGCCAACCAGGCCATTGCCATCCACGAATTCCTTTATCCGCTGGTGCAGGGCTACGATTCGGTGGCGCTGAAGGCGGATCTGGAATTGGGCGGCACCGACCAGAAGTTCAACCTGCTGATGGGGCGCGAACTGCAAAAGCACTTCGGGCAGCCGCCGCAATGCATTCTCACCATGCCGCTCCTAGAGGGACTCGACGGCGTCAACAAGATGTCGAAATCCCTGGGCAACACTGTCGGCATCACCGAGCCGCCGCGGGAAATTTTCGGCAAACTAATGTCGATCTCCGATGAGCTCATGTGGCGTTACATCGAGTTGCTCTCGTTCGAGCCGTTCGAAGCCGTCGCGCGCTGGAAAAAGGAAGTCAGGGAAGGCCGCAACCCGCGCGATATCAAGGTGATCTTCGCCCAGGAAATCGTGGCGCGCTTCCACGGCAAAAAAGCGGCGCAGGATGCGCTCGCCGATTTCGAGGCGCGCTTCAAGCAGGGAGCCATTCCCGATGATGTTCCCGAAACCCGGCTGCACGCCGGAAGCGGCGGGATGCCAATCGTGCAAATCCTGAAACAGACGGGTCTCACCGCCAGTACTTCCGAAGCGCTGCGCCTGATCGAGCAGGGCGGGGTGAAACTCAATGGCGAAAAAGTGGCCGACAAATCGCTTAATCTCCACCAAGGCGAAACCGCGGTGCTGCAAGTGGGCAAACGCAAATTCGCCCGAGTCACTCTAACCTGAAGCGCATTCTTTGCCCGCTGTCCCGCCAGGGCATTCATGAAACCCTTGACCTTTGCCGTGTTACGCTTGCTTGCCGACGGCGAGTTCCATTCCGGCGAGGATTTGGCGCGCGGGCTTGGCATGTCGCGCGCGAGCGTCTGGAACGCATTAAAGGAAGCGGATCAGTTGGGCGTGGCGCTATACAAAATCCGTGGGCGCGGCTATCGCCTGGCACAGCCCCCGCAATGGCTGGATCAAGAAAAAATAGCGGCTGCGCTGGGCGCGCAGGCAAACAGATTCAGCCTGGAAATCATCGACCACACCGATTCCACCAACACGCTGCTGCTGCAAAAAGCCGCGCGGGGCGCGCCGAAGGGCAGCGTGGTGGCGGCGGAATGGCAGACTCACGGCCGCGGCAGGCGCGGGCGCAGCTGGCACATGAACCTGGGCGGCGGGCTGACTTTTTCCGTGCTGTGGCGTTTTGAACAAGGCGCGGGTTTTCTTTCGGGTTTGAGCCTCGCCGTGGGGGTGGCGCTGGCGCGGGCGCTGAAGTCCATGGGCGTGGAAGAAATCGCGTTGAAATGGCCGAATGATGTTCTACATCATTACCGGAAGCTTGCCGGCATTCTCATCGAAGTGCAGGGTGATGTGCTGGGGCCGAGCCTTGCGGTTATCGGCATCGGCATAAACTTGAGGCTTTCCGAAACGGCGAGGAGCAGCATTGACCAGGCGGTGACGGATGTTTATTCCACAACCCGGATTGCGCCCGACAGCAATCGGGTATTGGGAAGCGTGCTTGCGCATCTGGCGCAAGTGCTGGATTTTTTCGAGGCGCGGGGATTTGCCGGGGTGCGCGAAGAGTGGTCAAGCCTGCACGCCTATCATCGCAAGAACGTGCTGGTCATGTTGCCTGATGGCGGCGTCGAGGAAGGCAAGGTGATAGGCGTTGACGACAATGGCTCGCTGCTGCTTTTGGCTGGCGGCGGCGAGCGCCGCTATAACAGCGGCGAAATCAGCCTGCGGGGAAAACGAGCCGCATGATACTCGCAATCGACGCTGGTAACAGCCGCATCAAATGGGGTTGGCACGATGGCCGCGCCTGGCTTAAATCGGGCGCTGCCGCGCATACGGAAATCCTGAGCCTGCGCAAGGCCTGGCAAGCGCTGCCTCCGCCCCAAACCGTCGTGATTGCCAATGTCGCCGGAGAAAAAATCCGTTCGCTGCTGGAACCGGTCCTGTCGGGTTTCAACGCCAAAACACACTGGATTGAATCGCGTGCCGTTCAGTGCGGCGTGCGCAATGGTTACGAGGCACCTGCGCAATTGGGCGCTGACCGCTGGGCGGCCGCCATTGCTGCGTGGCACCTGTGCCGGCAAGCCTGCATTATCGTCAATGCCGGCACGGCGGTGACTGTCGACGCCTTGTCTCATGACGGCGTATTTTTGGGCGGGTTGATTCTTCCCGGGACTTCGCTGATGCGGGAAGCTTTGGCGCAGAACACCGCGCTCAACTTTCCGCGCGGGCGGTTCCGCAGGTTCCCGGCCAATACCGCGGACGCGATTGAGAGCGGCATCCTGCAGGCGCTTTTAGGCGCAGTGGAGCGCATGGGCGCGGCATTGGGCGATGCAGCTTCGTGCTTGTTAAGCGGCGGCGCAGCACTTGAGCTCGCCCCGCATCTTAACCCGCCGCCCAAGGTGGTGGATAATCTAGTACTGGAAGGTTTGGTCCTCATCGCCGGGGAGCTCGATAAAAAATGAAATGGCTGTTTTACCTGTTGCTGGTCGCCAATATCCTCATTTTTACCTACGTCCGGTTGGGCGCAGGCAATGGCGACGCGCAGTCGGCGCACCAGTCGTTCAATGCCGACAAGATCAAGCTGCTCCGGGAAGTGCCGGCCGCGCCGGCTTTGAAGCCCGTCGCGAAGCTGGAAACGGCGATTACCACGATGGCAGCCAAGCCCGCCGTTTGCTTGGAATGGGGAAGCTTTGCCGGCGAGGAACAGGCGCGCGCACAGCAGGCGCTGGAGCAACTGCAGCTGGGAGAAAAACTGGGAAGCCGCAGCGTGGAAGAAGGCGCCACCTACTGGGTGTATATCCCGCCGTTAAAGACCAGAAAGGACGCGGAGAAAAAAATCGCCGAGCTGAAAGCACGCGGCGTGACCGAATATTTCCTGGTGCAGGACGGCCCATCGAAGAACGCCATTTCACTCAATATATTCAAAAATGAGGAATTAGCCAAAAACTACCTCGCCAATTTGCAGACCAAGGGGGTGCTCACGGCCATTATCAGCGAACGCACCCATGCCACGAAGCGCATCCTGTTTCAGATTAGCGATGCGGGCGAGCAGGTCGCAATCAAGCTCGGCGAGTTGCAGCGCGATTTTCCGGGAAGCGAAGTCAGGACTGTCGAATGCCCCAGGCTCGAAGCGGCTGCAGCGGCACGCTAGTTCTAAGGGAAGAGTTTTCCCGGGTTGAGAATATTGTTGGGATCGAACACGCGCTTGATGCTTTTCATCAGCGCGAGCGTCGCCGCATCGATTTCCTTCGCCACGAACGCACGCTTTTCGCTGCCCACGCCATGCTCGCCGGAAAGCGTGCCGTTGAGGCTCAGCACCAGGTCAAAGACTTCGTTCAGGCAGGTTTCGGCACGCCGCATTTGCTCGCGGTCTCCCGGTTCGACCAAAAGGTTCACATGGATGTTGCCGTTGCCGGCGTGGCCGAAATTGACGTTGGCGACTTGATATTTTGTGCTTAGCAGTGATAGACCCTGCAGCAATTCCGGCAATCGGGAAACCGGCACTACAATATCCTCGTTGATTTTCTTCGGCGCGATGTTGCGCAAAAGCGGCGCCAGCGCCTTGCGCGCCGCCCATAATGACGAAGTATCGTTCACGGCCTGCGCTTTAAGCAGGCCGGAGTTTTGGCAAGCCGGCAGCAGGGCTTCCCGCGCCGCGGCGGTTTCCTGCACCGAGCCGTCCACTTCTATCATCAGCATGGCGCGAGTGTCATCCGGCACCAGTTGTGGATGATGCGCGCGAATCAGCTCGAGCGAGCCCGCGTCGAGAAACTCCAGGGCGCTGGGTACCTGCGGCTGCGCCATGATGGCGGTAATCGCCTGCGCGCAGCTTGCGGCATCGCGGTAGTGAGCGGTGAGACCGCCGGTGGCCTGCGGCAGCGGCGTGAGCTTGAGCGTCGCTTCGGTGATGACGGCGAGCGTGCCTTCGGAACCGATGATGAGCCGGGTGAGGTCGTAGCCCACCACGCCCTTGGTGGTGTAGCAGCCGGTTTTGATGATTTCTCCGGTGCCGGTCACCGCCTTGAGGCCGAGCACGTGATCGCGGGTGGTACCGTATTTCACCGCGTGCGGCCCGCCGGCGCCGGTGGCGAGATTGCCGCCCACGCTGCAATAGGCGGCGCTGGAAGGATCCGGCGGCCAGAAGAAACCGTGCGCTTTGACTGCATCCTGCACTTCCTGATTCAGCACGCCGGGCTCAACCACAATGACGCGATTTGCCGGGTCGAGGGAAAGAATGCGGCGCATGCGTTCCAGCGACAGCGCGACCCCCCCTTTTTCCGGCAGGCTGCCGCCGGCGGTGCCGGTGCCGCGCCCGCGCGCCGTCACCGGGATTTTATGTTGATTGCAGAGTTGAATGATTTCCCGGACCTGCGCCGTCTCGCTGGGAAAAGCCACTGCCTCGGGCGGGAAAATCTTACGCGTGTTGTCGTAGGAATAGGCGTAGCAATCCACCGGGTCGGTGTAAAGGCTTTCCGCGGGAAGCAGCGCCTTCAGGCGGCGCAGGAATTCGTCGGGGAGCATCCGGTCTGCCAGCTCAGGAGTCAAGAGAAAATTATAGCAACCACGACAGTGTTTGACCGCCGGAAACGCCCCGCGAAGGTATTATTTTTTGGCATATCTTTTGAAAGGAAAAGGATTTATACTTCGCCTGGCGGAAACCGTAAGGGGGGCTTATGCTGCTTGCTGCGTTCTATGTTTTGGCAATTACGCTGGTTATCCTGCATTACACCGGCTGGCTCGCCAAGCATAACCTGGAATGGTTTCTCTATGTTCTGGCGCTTAGCGTTTTTCCCGCCGTGATTTATCTTTAACCGCGGACGGCCGGCTGCCGCGGATTTTTTCAAGCACAGCGGTAGTGGAAGTTTGGTAGAGAAAAGAAATTGAATGAACTTTCCCGCCCCAGCCTGAAACTTCCCTCGCCCCGACGATATTTTCGGCTTTCCAGTCCCCGCCTTTTACCAGCACATCCGGCTTGCACGCGCGTATCAGCTCGAGCGGTGTGTCTTCATCGAACCAGGTGACCAGGTTTACCGATTCCAGCGCCGCCAGCACCGCCATGCGCTCATGCAGCGTGTTGACCGGGCGTTCGGCTCCTTTGCTCAGGCGTTTTACCGAGGCGTCGGAATTGACGCCGACCACAAGGCCTGCGCCCAAAGCGCGCGCCTGGGCGAGGTAGGTGACATGGCCGCGATGCAGAAGATCGAAGCAGCCGTTGGTGAACACCAGTGGCCGCGGCAGAAGCTTGAGTCGTGAAGCGAGCAACTTAGGCTCGCAAATCTTCTTTTCAAAATCAGGAGCGGGATACATGGCTTAGGGCGTTTTTGGAGCTCTAAGTGTATCATGCCTCTCTGGCGAATTCCTTGCGGCAACGGTTGAGTTCCTGCACCGTGTTGAAGGTCTGGTTAAACAGGATCAAAAGGTTGCGCAAGATCGCGCCCACCGTCTTCCCGTTCCTTCGGCCGCGTTAACTATCACCGCGGCGATTACTGGGACGCAGCAGAAGAGCTGTATGAAAAACTGCTGCTCATTGGCAGCCTGATGCGCTGGCTTAAACGACAGGCGGGCTAGTCGGTATATTCGAATACCTTGACCACTTTTTCCACACCGCTGGTGGTGCTGGCGATGTCGGCGGCGTCGGCCGCTTCCTTGTGATTCACAATGCCCATGAGATATACCACCTTGTTTTCCGTCACTACCTTGACCCAGTTCGGCTGGAATTTTCTCGCTTCAATATACCGCGTTTTCACCTTGGAGGTAATCAGGGTATCATTGCTGCGCGAGCCGAAAGAAGCGGGTTCGCCCACGACAAGTTCGTTGGTGACGTTGCGCACGTTCGGAACTTCCCTGGCGATTTTTTCGGCGCCGGCCTTGACCTCATCGGAAGGCACTTCGCCGGTAATCAGCACGTTGCGGTTGTAGCTCGTGACATTGAGGTGGAGTTTGTCGCGCTGGCTGTTGTATTTTTCGATAATGCGTCCGCCCACCTTGAATTCGAGGCTTTCGTCTTCGAACATCGCGGGGTTGGTGCGGCGGTCTTCGGCGACCAGCACGCCGCCGCCGGCGGCGGTGGCGATTACCGCAACACAGCCTTGCAAAGCGGGAATAATCAAAACCAGAGAAATAAATGGTAAGTAGCGCATCATTCAACTCCCATGAGTAAACAATCGATCGCATCGCACAGGCAATGCAAGGTTAAAAGGTGAACTTCCTGAATGCGCGCCGTGTTGTTGGCCGGCACGCAGACATGGATGTCGTCGGATCTAAGTATTTCCGCCACCTGGCCTCCGGATTTTCCGGTGAGGGCGACCACGTGCATCTGCCGCTCGTGCGCGGCGCGCACCGCTTCAATCACGTTGCGTGAATTGCCGGAGGTGGAGATGGCGAGCAGGATGTCGTTGGCCTGCCCCAGCGCCAGTACCTGCTTGGAGAACACCAGGTCGTAGCTGTAATCATTGGCAATCGAGGTGAGCGTGGAGGTATCAGTGGTCAGCGCCAGGGCGGCCAGCCCCGGCCGCTCCATTTCGAAGCGGTTCAGCATTTCCGCCGCGAAGTGCTGCGCATCCGCCGCCGAACCGCCGTTGCCGCAACTCAGGATTTTCCCGTCGTGCATGAGACATTGCGCCATGCGCTCCGCCGCACTGGCAATCGGCGCCGCCAACGCGTCCATCGCCTGAAGTTTCAAGTGGGCGCTGTCGGAGAAGTGGCCGTTGATTCTGGCGATTAAATCCATTTATTTTCCGTTATCGGCAAGTTTCAAAGTCCGAAACAGCGTCTATTGTGCGGCATATCACGGTTATTCTTCAAATGCGTTTTTAATCCATTCGATCTCGCGCCCGCCGGTCCCGCTCAACAGGACCGCATCGAAACGGCAGGCCGGGGGCGTTTTCAGCGACGACAAGTAATGCCGCGCTGCCTTGACCAGCCGCGCCTGCTTTTGCGCCGTAATGCTCGCCGCGGCGCCACCGAAATTCTGGCTCTTGCGCAGCCTGACTTCGGCAAACACCAGCGTGTCACCATCGCGCATTATCAGATCGATTTCGCCGAAGCGGCAGCGGTAATTGGTTTCAAGAAGCTTGAGACCTTGTTTTTGCAGAAAGGTTGCGGCATGTTTTTCCGCCGCGACACCCTCAGCGCTTCGGTTCATAGAGGACGACCGCCTGGCCTTGATAGAACATGGCGGGGAGGAGTTCGCGCACGAATTGATTCTCGGCGTTCAAGGTGATTTGTCCCGTTACTCCGTCGAGAGTATAACCCAGGCCCGGGCGTGCATTGAGCAGATCCTGCGTGATGCGGTAAGCATCAATCCCCAGTGCGTAGAGGCGCTCGAGGTCCACAATCACCGGACTATTCGGGCGCGGGTAAATCATGACGGCCGGATGGTCGGATTGCAAAACCCAGGGCATGTCCACGAAGCGGATGCCGTTCAAATCGAAATTGAGCGGCCCCTGGGTGTTGCCGCTGAAAATCTGTGACGTGGCGTAGATATTGGCGTTGGCGTCAAGATACGGTCGCACCAGCCGCGCGCGTCTGGCGTCCAGCGCCAGAAAAATCGTATCCGCCCCGCTGATGGTCACGGCCTGCCTGAGTGTTTGCAGGCCTCCCGGGTCGCTGATATACACCAATTGCCGCAGGATCACGCCGCCAAGTTTTTGCCACGCATCGGCGAAAGCTTGCTGCATGCGTTGGCTTAATGGCGTATCAGTGGTGATGATAAGCGCCTTGCGCCGGCCTTCCTGAGCGGCGAGCGACGCAGCCTGCTGCGCTTCATTTTCCACATGCAGACTGAGGGTGAACAGATTTGCGGGCAGCGCCGTGAAGTCATCGGGAAGATTGAGGGCAAGCGTGGGCACGCGCACCATGCCGCTTCTGGCCAGCGCGGACACGCCGTCGCGCGTGAGCGGCCCTACCACGACTTGCGCTCCCGCCGCCAGCGCCAGCTGGTAGGCGGAGAGAATTTCATCGATTTGCTCGGTGGTCGCGTAGGTTTTGATGGGCAGCGTCGTATTGCCCTGATGGCCGGCGGCGGCGAGAAAACCCTGGCGCGTAAGCTCCGCGGCATTGCCGAACCCTTCGGATTTGAGCGGCAGAATCAGCGCGATGTGCGGCTTGGGCGGATTGGTCTGGAGATTGGCTTCCGGTTTTGCCGCGGTCGCGGCTTGTGCCGGCAGCGGCCTGGCTGCGACCGGGGGTGCAATGCTTTGCGCGCGGGTGGCAAAGGTGACGGTGGCACCGTATAGTAGCGCCAACAGCGTCAGCAGAAAGGCCGGGAAACGTTGCATCGAGGACAAAATGACAAAGGGGAGCCCCTATTATATGTAGTCGCCACCCCGATTGGAAATTTGCAGGACATCAGCCTGCGCGCGCTGGACGTGCTGAAGCGGGTCGACGTGGTGGCGGCCGAAGATACGCGCAACACTTCGCGCCTGCTCAAACGTTTTGCGATTGCCGTGAAGCTCATCGCGCTTCATCAGCACAATGAGAAAAGCGCGGCGGCCAGGATCGTTGCGCTTTTGCGATCGGGTAAATCCGTGGCGGTGGTGAGCGATGCCGGGACGCCGGCAATCAGCGATCCCGGAGCGCTGGTGGTGGAGCGAGTGCGACTCGCGGGTTTTCGCGTGGTGCCCGTGCCGGGTGCGAATGCCGCCGTCACCGCGCTTTCCGCAGCGGGGCTCGAATCGCCGCATTTCCTGTTCTACGGGTTCCTGCCGAGCAAACCTTCTGCGCGTTTGCGAGTGTTGCAGAATATCAAAACGCTGCCCTATACGCTGGTGTTTTATGAGGCGCCGCATCGCATCATTGAATGTGTAAGCGACATGCAACAGGCATTGGGCGGCGAGCGGCGTGTCGTCATCGCGCGCGAGCTTACCAAGCTCTTCGAGACCATCCACAGCTGTACGCTTGGCGAGGCGGCAGAGTGGCTCAACGCTGACCCAAACCGGCTCAAAGGCGAATTCGTGCTTTTGGTTTCCGGCGTCGAGCTTGTTCCTGCCAGTACAAATACCACGGGCGCAGAGCGGATCTTGAAGCTATTGCTTGCCGAATTGCCGCTCAAGCAGGCAGTGAAGCTCACCGCCGAAATCAGTGGCGCAAACAAAAAAACACTCTACGCACATGCGCTGCGAATTAAGGGCGCAGCCAAGCAGGTATAATGGCGCGAAGATGGCCTTGCAAAAAATAACCATCACCCGCCCCGACGACTGGCACGTGCATTTGCGCGATGGCGCACAAATGCGTGCGGTGCTTGCCGATACCGCGCGGCGTTTCGGGCGTGCTATTGTCATGCCCAACCTCAAGCCGCCGGTCACCACGACTAAGGCTGCGCTGGCGTATCGCAAGCGGATTCTCACCGCGTTGCCCAAGGGCGTAAAGTTTGAGCCGCTGATGACCTTGTATCTCACCGACAAAACCTCTCCGCAGCAAATCATCAAGGCCGGACACAGCAGCATCGTTCATGCCGCGAAATATTATCCTGCCGGAGCCACTACGCATTCCGATGCGGGTGTGACCGATATCAATAAATGTTCTGCCGCGCTGGAGGAGATGCAAAAGCAGGATCTGCCGTTGTTGGTACATGGCGAAGTAGTGGATTCCGAGGTGGACGTGTTTGACCGCGAGAGGGTTTTTATCGAGCGCGTGCTGACGCCGCTGCTCCTGCGCTTTCCAAAATTGCGCATTGTGTTCGAGCACATCACGACTCGCGAAGCGGTCGAGTTTGTCAGAAGCACTCCCGCGAATATCGGAGCCACGATCACCGCCCACCATTTGCTTTTAAACCGCGGCGGAATCTTTTCCGGCGGCATCCGCCCGCATCACTATTGCCTGCCGGTGTTAAAGCGTGAAACCCACCGTCTTGCGCTGGTTGAAGCCGCAATCGGCGGCAGCCCGAAATTTTTTCTCGGCACCGACAGTGCCCCGCATGCCCAAAGCGCCAAGGAATCCGCCTGTGGTTGCGCGGGAATCTACACCGCGCATACGGCGATCGAGCTTTATGCGGAAGTGTTTGAGCAGGCGAACGCTCTCGACAAACTGGAAGGGTTCGCCAGTTTCCACGGCGCGGATTTTTACCGGCTGCCGCGAAACACCGGCACGATTACGCTGGTAAAACGAGAGTGGCGTATACCTAAAACACTGCGCTTCGGCAGACAAACGCTAGTCCCGCTGCGCGCAGGTGAAAAAATGACTTGGAAAATGCTATAGGCCAACCTATCCGTACCCACAGTAATGTCCTAAATTTCTTCCTGTAACCTCTGCAGCATAGATCGATGATTATCACTGGATGTTTTAATGCAATACCTTATAAAAATATTTAGACTTAATATAAATAATTAATATAATCCAATTTCAAGTCATGGCAAGGAATCGGGGCTCATTTCTATCAACGCGGTATTGCTTAATTATTGAAGACAGACTATGGAAGGCAAAAAATCAGGGACGACATTCCAAGAGTTCCGGAGCTTTGGACGGACATCAGCCAAATTAAAGACGCTGTCGCTGTGTAAAAATCAAAGCCCCGCCTCAGCGGGGCTTTTCCTTTTCGGTTTGGAGAGTCACACGCCTGCGGCGCAATCAGGACTCTGTCCACTTTGAGTTTATGGAAATGCAGGTATCGTCGGTTCCACACCTCCCGGCGCCGCTTCAGGATGGCGTCTTTCAACGAGTTGACGAATCTGCTCCACCTTGCGCGCGGGTACATCCACCATCATCAGGATTTTGCCTTCCTCGACGTCCTTGGCGAAAATCAAGAGCTTCGAATTCGGCACTGCGCTTGCAACCAAGCTCGACACCCAGGCGCCGAGCAGCGCGCCTATCAGCGCGGTGAACAGGATGGTCACGAGTTGCAGGGTAATTCCCTCCGGCGGCGACATCACGGCGATGACGCCGAGCACCGCGCCGCCGACGCCGCCCAGGATTAATCCCAGTTCCGCGCCGTGCACGATGTCGGTCTTTTGCAAGACGTTGGCTTCATGGAGATCCCCCAGCGGCGTACCGCGCCGGGCGAGGAAGTAGATGTGGCGTTCTTCAATGCGCGCCAGCAAGAGATCATCCATGGTCTGCCGGGCGCTAGCGAGGTCGGGCAGCACGAAATACAGTCTTCGCCTCATTTCAACCTCCTTTCAATCAGAAGGCAATGCCCAAGACTTGTGTGGTTGGAGCGCTTTAGACGGACGGAAGTTGCAGACTCGAGAGCTCCTTAATTTGGCTTTAGTCCACACCAGAGTACAAGTCAAGTGCTACAATTAATCCCTAGAGAAGCTGGCCAGACAGTCGCTATGCACTTCTGTGTATAGAGGAAAGTCCGGGCTCCAGAGAGCAGGATGCCGGCTAACCGCCGGACGCCGTGAGGCGATGAACAGGGCCACAGAGACGAGTCGCAGTAGACGCGCAAACACGCGCACCGCTGTGGGTGAAACGCGGTAACCTCCATCCGGAGCAAGACCAAGTAGGCAAGCGTTGACGTTGCTCGCCGAGCTTGCGGGTAGGTCGCTTGAGCGTGTGAGCAATCGCACGCCC
This sequence comes from Burkholderiales bacterium, assembly GCA_035543335.1. Classification (NCBI taxonomy): domain Bacteria; kingdom Pseudomonadati; phylum Pseudomonadota; class Betaproteobacteria; order Burkholderiales; species Burkholderiales bacterium. The sequence continues at coordinate 28,863 of DASZZH010000018.1, read as the reverse complement.
AGAGGAATGGCTGTCATGGGGTGCAAGCCCTAAACAGAACCCGGCTTATCGGCCAGCTTCTTTACCTTCCATTTCTTTACCTTCCATGTTACGCGCGCAAAAGTTTTTCTTGCGCTGCAATGCCATTAGGCTGTTCCCCAGTCTTTTTAAAGCCCTATCCCGTTATTTTTAAAAGAATAATTTACGCTGTTGCAGGCGTCGTCGTCATAATGAGACTTAAGTCTTTGTCACAAATAAAGAAAAGTCCCGTTTTAGGCTTGACCCGCTGATTTTTTTTATCTATAGTGGGGGTTAGTGGTAAAAAGTGGGAAAAATTTCCCAACTAAAAAGGGGACAGCGCTTGTTTCGCGGCGTAGCACAACTCAGTCTTGATAACAAAGGACGGCTCGCGATTCCCACCAAATACCGGGAGGGACTGGCTACGCGCGGCAACGGGCGTTTGGTGATTACCGCCGATCCGGATGCGTGCCTGCTCCTCTACGCCCAGCCCGACTGGGAACCCATCCAGCAAAAACTCAACAGCCTTTCCAGTTTCAATCCCAAGCTCAGGAATCTGCAGCGCGTCATCGTGGGTTATGCCGAAGACATCGAAATGGATGGAACGGGGCGCATCCTGATTTCACCATCGCTCAGGGAATTCGCCGCGCTCGACAAGCGCGTGGTGCTGGTAGGCCAGGGCATGAAATTCGAATTATGGGACGCGAAGAAATGGAACGAGCAGCGCAATCTGGCGCAATCGTTCCGCAACCAGCCGTTGCCGCCGGAGCTGGAAGGATTTTCGCTGTAAGCGTGAGCTCACAGCACGCAATCGTTCTGTTGAACGAGGCAGTTGAAGCGTTGAAGGTGCGGCCAAACGGCGTGTACGTGGATTGCACGTTCGGGCGCGGCGGCCACAGCCGCCTGTTGTTGGAGAAGCTGGGGAAAAACGGCCGTCTGGTCGCGCTGGATAAGGACCCGGCGGCGGTTGAGGCGGCGCGCACGCTGAAAGATGCACGTTTTTGCATATTGCATCGGCGCTTTGGTGCGCTGCGCGAGGCGCTGTACGAGCTGGGCGTCAAGCGTACGGACGGTGTGCTGATGGATTTGGGCGTGTCTTCACCGCAGCTAGAAGACGCGGCACGGGGTTTCAGCTTTCGGCGCGACGGGCCGCTTGATATGCGCATGGACGTAAGCCGCGGCGAAACGGCGGCGGAGTGGCTTGAGCGGGCGAATGAAGAGGAGATCGGGGAGGTCATAAAAAAATATGGCGAAGAACGGTTTGCTAAACAGATTGCAAGAGCGATTGTTGCGGCTCGAAAGGCAGGACCTGTTGACACCACACGGCAACTTGCCCAGATCGTGGCAGCGGCCGTGCGCACGCGCGAGCCAAACCAGGACCCGGCGACGCGCACGTTTCAGGCTTTACGGATTTACCTCAATCAGGAGCTTGAGGAATTGTCGCTAGTGCTGCCGCAAACGATGGACGCGCTCAAGCCCGGCGGACGGCTGGTGGTAATCAGCTTCCACTCGCTGGAAGACCGGATGGTGAAGCGCTTTATGCGCGATGAGACGCGCGCGGACGATTTGCCGGCCAGGTTGCCGCTGCGGGCGAGCGAGATGCGCAGGCCGAAATTGCGTGTGATCGGCAAGGCTGTGCGGCCGGGCGCGCGAGAAATCGCGGCCAATCCGCGTGCACGAAGCGCAGTGATGCGGGTGGCGGAACGTACCGAGGAGGTATGAGAAAAAAGCGGGCGAGATGCAGGTGTGACTTACGAACGATCAAGGGTATGCCATGACGCGGCTCAACCTGATTTTGGTGCTGATTTTGATTGGCTGCGCGCTGGGTGTTGTGACCTCACAGCATAGGGCGCGCAAGCTGTTTGTGGAACTGCAGAAAGAACAGGAATGGGCACAGCAGCTGGAAGTGGAATGGGGGCAATTGCAGCTCGAGCAAAGCACCTGGGCGACGCAGGCGCGCATCGAAAGAATCGCGGGGAAAAGCCTGCAAATGCGTGTGCCCGACGCCGCGCGCACCCAGCTGGTGACCCCGCTAGTGGAGAAAGCGCATGAATAGTCGTGTCAATCCCGCGCTCACGCTGCGGCTGCCGGTGTGGCGCTCGCGGGTGGTGCTGCTCGCGCTCCTGCTGTGGTTTATCGGGCTGGGGGCGCGCGCCGTGTATCTGCAGGGTATGCACAACGATTTCCTGCAGCAGAAGGGCGATGCGCGCTACAGCCGAGTGATTGAAATCAGCGCGCACCGCGGCATGATTACCGATAGGAACGGCGAGCCGTTCGCCATCAGCACGCCGGTGGAATCGGTGTGGGCGAGCCCCGCCGACTTGGAAATCACTCCGGAGAAACAGAAGCAGCTCGCCGGTCTTTTGGAATTGGACAAGGTGGAAGTGGGCAAGCGGTTCAAGGAGAGCAACAAGGAGTTTGTCTACCTTAAACGGCAGATTTCTCCGGAACTTGCAGCCAGGGTGGTGCAACTCGGCATACCCGGAGTATTTTTGCAGCGCGAATACCGTCGCTATTATCCGGCGGGCGAAGTGATGGCGCATCTTTTAGGCTTCACCGGCATGGACGACAACGGCCAGGAAGGCCTGGAACTCGCCTACCAGGATTGGCTTGCCGGCAAACCCGGCAGCCGGCGCGTCATCAAGGACCGCCTCGGACGCATCGTCGAGGACGTGGAGAGTATCAGTGTGCCACAGGAAGGGCGCACGCTCACTTTGAGCATCGACAGCAAGATCCAGTATCTCGCCTATCGCGAACTCAAGCAGGCAGTGGAAGCAAACCACGCCAAGGCCGGCGGCATCGTGGTGCTGGATGCGAAGAGCGGCGAAGTGCTGGCGCTCGCCAATGTGCCTTCGTACAACCCCAACAACCGCACCAGGCTCAATCTTCAGCGCACGCGCAACCGCGCAATTACTGATTTGTTTGAGCCCGGCTCCACATTGAAACCCTTTACCATCGCCGCGGCGCTGGAAAGCGGGCGGTACACGCCGGAGAGCGTGATCGAAATCGCACCGGGACAATTTTCAGTCGGCAACGCCACCATTCACGACACGCACCGCGAAGCGGCGCTCACAGTGGCGCAAATCATCCAGAAATCCAGCAACATCGGTGCGGCGAAAATTGCGCTCTCGCTCAGTTCGCATACGCTGTGGAACCTGTTCAGCCGCGTCGGCTTTGGCGTGGTCCCGCATTCCGGCTTTCCAGGCGAGGTATCCGGAAAACTCCGACCTTACAAAAGCTGGCGGCCGATTGAGCAGGCGACCATGTCTTACGGCCATGGCATTTCAGTGAGTTTGTTGCAGCTTGCGCGCGCCTACACCGTGTTCGCCGCTGACGGCGAATTGAAATCGCTATCGTTGACGAAACTCGATGCGCCGCAAAGCGGCAGCCAGGTGATTTCACCCGCCACCGCGCGTGCGGTGCGGGACATGCTGGAAATGGTGGTGGAGCCCGGCGGCACGGCGCCGCGTGCGCAAATTGCGGGTTACCGAGTCGCCGGCAAGACCGGCACCGCGCACAAGCTGGAAAATGGCAGCTACGCGGCCGATCGTTATGTGTCCTCGTTTGTCGGCATGGCACCGGCATCCGACCCGCGTCTTATTGTAGCGGTGATGCTGGATGAGCCTTCCGCCGGCCAATACTACGGCGGCAGAGTGGCGGCGCCGGTGTTCAGCCAGGTAATGGCAGGGAGCTTGCGCATACTGGGAGTCGCGCCCGATGCGCCGACCAATAACGTAGTGCTGCCTGCCGATTTTCCCGAAATCAAGGAAGAAGTATGACCAGAAGATCTGCAAGCAGAAAAGTCGCAGCAAAACCAGGCGTACCGCGTTTTGACGCGCGAGTGCTGAATCGCCTTGGCGTCAAAACGGAACGGCTGGCCACCGACAGCCGGCAAATCAAGCCCGGTGATACGTTCATCGCCTATCCCGGCGAAAAACTCGATGGCCGTAATTACATCCCGCAGGCGATTGCCGCGCGCGCCGGCGCCGTGCTGTGGGAAAAGCGTGATTTCAAATGGAACCCACAATGGAAAACCGCCAATCTGGGTGTGAACGGCTTGCGAGAAAAAGCCGGTGTCATCGCGAACCGGGTTTATGGCAAACCTTCGCACCAGCTGTGGGTGATAGGCGTGACCGGCACTAACGGCAAGACTTCATGCAGCCACTGGATTGCTCAGTGCCTGACTCGCTTGGGCAAGAAGACCGCGGTGGTGGGCACGCTCGGCAACGGTTTCCCCAGCCGGCTTGAGCCCACCGTCAATACCACGCCGGACGCGGTGCTGCTGCAGGAGCTTCTCGCCGGCTATGTGCAGTGCGGCGCGCAATGCGTGGTGATTGAAGTCTCCTCGCACAGCCTCACACAGGGACGGGTGAACGGCGTGGCGTTCGACGTCGCGGTGTTAACCAATCTCTCGCGCGACCATCTCGATTATCACGGCAGCATGCAAGCCTACGCTGCGGCCAAGGCGAAACTTTTCCACTGGCCCGGCTTGCGCTGCGCCATCGTCAATCTCGACGACCGTTTTGGGCGGGAACTGGCGCGGCAGCTCGAAAAACGCAGAGTCAAAGTGGTGGGTTATGGATTTGGCAAGGGCGATATCGCCGGGTACCGTCTGGACTTAGCGCGCCGCGGCTTGTCTCTGGAAATCAGGACGCGTTGGGGCGACGCGCGATTGCAAAGCCGGATGCTGGGTAAGTTCAACGCCGCCAATCTGCTGGCGGTATTGGGCGTGCTCCTGGTGAGCGGCGTTAAGCTCGAACCGGCCGCGCGTGTGCTGCAGGAAATAAAACCGCCTTCCGGTCGCCTGCAAATGGTGAATGATCAGCCTCTGGTGGTGGTGGATTACGCACACACCCCGGATGCGCTGAAAAAAGTCCTGCAAAGCCTGCGTTCTATTGCGCAGGAAAGCAACGGCAAGCTCGTCTGCGTGTTCGGCTGCGGCGGCGACCGCGACCGCGGCAAGCGTCCGCAGATGGGCAGGGTGGCGGTGAGCCTGGCCGATCAGGTGGTGGTGACCAGCGACAACCCGCGCAGCGAAGATCCGCTCGCCATCATCGCCGACATTGCGCGCGGCTGGCGGCTCGGATTTAAAGACCCGGAACGTGCGCCAGTGGTCGAGCCGGATCGTGCCAAAGCGATACGGCTCGCAATTAGCGGCGCAGCGGAAAACGATGTGGTGCTGATTGCCGGCAAAGGTCATGAGGATTACCAGGAGATTGGTGGCGAAAAAATGCCGTTCTCGGACGTACGGACGGCGCAGACAGTCTTGCAGGAAAGCGCCGGATGATGAGCCTGAGCGAGGCCGTACAGGGGATTGGAGCGCTGATGCGGGGAAACGATGTACGGTTCACTGCAGTAAGCACCGACAGCCGCAAAGCAGCGACCGGCGATTTGTTCGTCGCGCTGCGCGGCGAGCGCTTTGACGGCCACGATTACATCAACGCCGCGCGCAGACAAGGAGCCGTTGCGGTGATGGTGGATAAAGCGGAGCGCGCTGAAAACTGCCCCGCCCTGGTGGTGGAAGACACGCGGCAGGGATTGGTGGGACTCGCCGGTTACTGGCGCTCCAAATTCAATTTGCGGCTTGCCGCGATTACCGGCAGCAACGGCAAGACCACAGTGAAAGAAATGCTCGCTGCCATCTTGAGAAAACACGCCGGAGCGGACGCGGTGCTGGCGACGCAAGGCAATCTCAACAACGACATCGGCGTGCCGCTCACGCTGCTCAGACTGCGGCCACCGCACCGCTATGCGGTGGTGGAAATGGGGATGAACCGGCCCGGCGAAATCGCTAATCTCGCGCGAATCGCGAAACCGGATGTGGCGCTGGTCAACAACGCCGCGTCGGCGCACCTGCTGGGATTGGGTTCGGTGGAGGCGGTGGCGCGCGCCAAGGGCGAAATTTTCGAGGGACTGTCGGATAACGGGGTAGCGGTGATTAACGCCGATGATGCGCATGCAGATCTGTGGCGCCAGTTGTGCCAGGGCAGGCGCGTGCTGGACTTCGGTTTCGAGCATCCGGCAGCAATCAATGGGCGCTGCAAGCTGAAAAACGACAGCAGCGAAATCGCGCTGCAAACCGATGCCGGCGGAATTTGTCTGAAACTGCAAGTGCCGGGCCTGCACAATGCGCGCAACGCGCTGGCCGCCGCTGCTTGCGCGCGGGCTCTCGGGGTGCAGCGCGAAGCAATTGCCGCAGGGCTCGCGGAATTCGCCGGAATAAAAGGCCGGCAGCAGCGCAAGGCCGGAAAAAACGGCGCGGTGGTGATCGACGACTCCTACAACGCGAATCCGGATTCGGTTAAAGCGGCAATTGACATGCTCGCGGGTTTATCAGGCATTCGCGTCCTGGTGCTGGGCGACATGGGCGAGCTCGGGAAACAAGCGCCACAGTTCCATGCGCAAATCGGCGCGCAGGCGAAAGCCGCCGGCATCGATAGGTTGTACGCGCTGGGCGCGCTTTCCGCGGAAGCCGCGAAACAATTTGGCGAAGGAGCCGGACATTTTACGCAAATAAATGATTTGATTAGCGAGGTGGAAAAAAGGATGGCGCCGAATGTCACGGTGCTGGTGAAGGGTTCGCGCTTCATGCAGATGGAACGCGTGGTGGAGCGGATTGTTGCTGGCCAGGAGGCGGCGCGCTGATGCTGCTCGCTCTTGCACAGTGGCTGGCGCAGGACATCCGCACTTTCAATGTGTTCAATTACATCACCTTGCGCGCGGTGCTGGCGACGCTTACCGCGCTGCTGATTTCGTTTATGGTCGGCCCGGCCATGATCAGAAAGCTCGCCGTGTACAAAATCGGGCAGGCGGTGCGTGACAACGGCCCCAAGTCGCATCTGTCCAAAGCCGGCACGCCGACCATGGGCGGCGCGCTGATTCTGGTTTCCATCGGACTCACCACTTTGCTGTGGGCAGATTTGCGCAACCGCTTCGTGTGGGTGGTGCTGGTAGTGACCTTGGGTTTCGGTCTGATCGGCTGGGTGGATGATTACCGCAAGGTGGTGCGGCGCGATCCTAAGGGCCTGTCGCCGCGCACCAAATTTTTCTGGCAGTCGGTCATCGGTTTTGCGGCGGCGCTGTTTCTCGCCTTCAGCACCACGCTACCGGCGCAGACCACCTTTATCGTGCCGTTCTTCAAGCACGTGGTCTATCCGCTCGGAATTTTCGGCTTCGTCGGCATGACTTATTTTGTCATCGTGGGCTCGAGCAACGCGGTGAATCTCACCGACGGATTGGACGGCCTTGCCATTATGCCAACGGTCATGGTGGGCAGCGCGCTCGGCGTGTTCGCTTATGTCGCCGGCCACGCGGTGTTTTCCAAATATCTCGGTTTTCCCTACATACCCGGCGCGGGAGAGCTCACGGTATTTTGCGCGGCGCTGGCGGGCGCGGGCCTCGCTTTTCTGTGGTTCAACGCCTATCCGGCCGAGGTGTTCATGGGCGATGTCGGTGCACTCGCATTGGGCGCGGCGCTTGGCACTATCGCCGTCATCGTGCGCCAGGAAATCGTGCTGTTCATCATGGGCGGCGTGTTTGTGGTCGAGACACTGTCGGTGATGCTGCAAGTGGCGTCGTTCAGGCTTACTGGAAAACGTATTTTCCGCATGGCGCCCTTGCACCATCACTACGAATTGAAAGGATGGAAGGAGACGCAGGTAGTGGTCCGGTTTTGGATTATCACCATGATGCTGGTTCTGGTCGGGTTGTCGACGTTGAAGCTGAGATAAATGGAAATAGAACTTAAAGGCAAAAAGGCGCTGGTGGTGGGGCTGGGCGACACCGGGCTTTCGCTCGCGCGCTGGCTCACGCGCAAGGGCGCGGCCGTGCGCGTGGCCGACAGCCGCGAAACGCCGCCGCGCGCAGCGCAATTGAAAGCGGAACTGCCGCAGCTTGCGCTGGATACCGGACCGTTTCACGAGGAGAGTTTCCGCGACATTGACATGATTGCCCTAAGCCCCGGCGTTGCCCTCCGGGAGCCTCGGATTTCCGAGGCTCTTAACGCCGGGGTCTTTGTTTGCGGCGATGTGGAGCTGTTCGCGCAGGCGCTGAAGAAAATGCCGCTGACCAGGGTGCTGGCGATTACCGGCTCCAACGGCAAGAGCACGGTGACCAGCATGACAGGCGAAATGTGCCGCGCCGCCGGACTGAATACAGTGGTGGCAGGCAACATCGGCCTGCCGGTGCTGGATGCGCTCACCCAGGTGGAAAACGAAATGCAGCGGGGGAAAAAGCCGGACGTGTTCGTGCTGGAGTTGTCAAGCTTTCAATTGGAAACGACTTACGCCTTGGAGCCCAGCGCGGCGGCGGTGCTGAATCTGAGCGAGGATCACCTAGATCGTTACTCGAACATGAATGAATACGCGCAAGCCAAGCAGCGCATATTCGCGGGCGGCGGCGTGCAAGTGCTTAACCGCGACGATCGCCAGAGTTTCGCCATGGCGGGCAAGGAGCGCCGCGTTTTCAGCTTTGGCCTGGGCCGGCCGCTTAGAGAAATGGAATGGGGACTGCTCGAAGTGGCGGGTGAAAAATGGCTGGCGCAGGGCGAAACAAAGCTCATGCCGGTCAAGGAATTGCCGCTTACCGGTTTGCATAATGCGGCGAACGCGCTGGCCGCGCTCGCGCTGTGCCGAGCGATCGGTATCAAATATGCGCCGCTTCTGCATGCGCTGAAAAAATTCAGGGGACTGCCGCACCGCGTGCAGAAAATCGCCGATATCGGCGGCGTGGGGTTTTACGACGATTCCAAAGGCACCAATGTCGGCGCCACGGTGGCGGCGCTGAACGGCATGCAGCAAATAGTGGTGCTGATCGCCGGCGGCGATGGCAAGGGCCAGGATTTTTCGCCGCTTAAAACCGCCATCGCCGGGCATGCGCGCGCGTTGGTATTAATAGGCCGCGACGGTGAAAAAATCGCGCAAGCGGTCGCCGGTGGCAATGTGCCGATGCGGCGCGCGACCAGCATGCAGGAAGCGGTTGCCTTGAGTTTCAGTCTGGCGCAGCGGGGCGATGCGGTGCTGCTTTCGCCCGCATGCGCAAGCTTCGACATGTTTCGCAATTACGAGCACCGCGCCGAAGCGTTTGCTCAAGCCGTGCGCGAACTGCAAAAACAGCCGCGCGTGGGAGCGAACTGAATGTTCTATGCTGTACCCGCCGGCCGCGCGCCGCTACCCGCCTACGATCAGTCGCTGCTGTGGGCGACGCTGGCGCTGCTCGGGCTGGGACTGGTGATGGTGTATTCGGCCTCGATTGCCATTGCCGAAGCGGGGCGCTGGCAGCAGCCGGCGTATTTCCTGATTCGTCACACCGTGTTTCTGGGAATCAGCGTCGTGCTCGGCGCGATCGCGTTCCAATTTCCCATGCGTTTATGGCAGCGCGTCTCGCCCTGGCTGTTCGTGCTGGGCGCCGGCCTGCTCGTCCTGGTCCTCATTCCCGGCGTGGGACGCGAAGTGAGCGGCAGCCAGCGCTGGCTGCCGCTGGGGCTCGTCCACCTGCAGCCTTCCGAATTTATGAAGCTCATCGTAGTGATATACGCCGCGGATTACACCGTGCGCAAGGCGGCTTACATGCACAGCTTCCGCAAGGGTTTTCTGCCGATGCTGATGGTGATGCTGTTGATCGGCGGATTGCTCTTGCGCGAACCGGATTTCGGCGCGTTTGCGGTGATCACCACGATTGCCATGGCGATTCTGTTTTTGGGCGGCATGAACTGGCGGCTGTTCGCCCTGCTCATCGTGCTGCTGATGGTCGGCTTCCTGATCCTGATCTGGACTTCACCCTACCGCATGCAGCGCATCATCGGCTTTATGGATCCCTGGTCCGATCCGTTCGGCAAAGGCTATCAACTTTCGCACGCCCTGATCGCTTTCGGCCGCGGCGAATGGCTGGGAGTGGGCTTGGGCGGCAGCGTGGAAAAACTGTTTTATCTCCCGGAAGCGCACACCGATTTTCTGCTGGCGGTGGTTGCGGAAGAACTCGGATTTGCCGGCGTGGCGGCGGTGATTGCGCTTTTTACCTGGCTGGTGGCGCGCGCGTTTGCGATCGGCCGCCAGGCGGCGTATCTCGAGCGCTATTTTTCGGCGCTGGTGGCACAGGGCGTGGGCGTGTGGCTGGGCGTGCAGGCGGTCATCAACATCGGCGTCAACATGGGCGTGCTGCCGACCAAGGGTTTGACCCTGCCTTTGATGAGTTTCGGCGGCAGCGGCATCGCCGCGAACTGCATCGCGATCGCCTTGTTACTGAGGGTTGATTGGGAGAGCAGGCAGTTGAAGAAAGGGAAGCCTTTATAGATGGGCCGCACGATTTTGATTATGGCGGGAGGCACGGGCGGCCACGTGTTTCCCGGTTTGGCTGTGGCGGAGTATTTCAAAAAACAGGGATGGCGCGTGGTGTGGCTGGGAACGCGCGATGGCATGGAGGCGAAACTGGTGCCGCAACAAGGTTATGACATGGCGTGGGTGAACTTCTCCGGCGTGAGGGGCAAGGGCGTTTTGCGCCTGGTGTTGCTGCCGCTGCAGCTGATCATCGCTTTCTGGCAGAGCGCGCAGGCGATATTCAGGCATCGCCCTGAGGTGGTTTTGGGACTCGGCGGCTACACCGCTTTCCCCGGCGGCATGATGGCTGTGCTGTTGAACAAGCCGCTGGCGATACACGAACAGAATTCGATCGCGGGGTTGACCAACAAAGTGCTGGCGAAACTCGCCGACAAGGTGCTGGTGGCGTTTCCCGAGGCGTTCGGCGCGGCGGCACCGCGCAACCAAATCTGGACCGGTAACCCGGTGCGCGAAGCAATTGCGCAATTGGCGCCGCCGCAAGCGCGTTATGCCAATCGCAGCGGGCGGTTGCGCCTGATGGTGGTGGGTGGAAGCCTGGGCGCGCAGGCGTTGAATGAAAACGTGCCGCAGGCGCTCGCGCTCTTGCCAAAAGATGAGCGACCACTCGTTACTCACCAATCAGGCGCCCGGCATGTCGACGCGCTCAAGCAAGCGTACCGGCGTGCTGGCCTCGAGGCGCGCATCGAAGCGTTTATCGACAACGTGGCGCAGTGCTACGCCGAATCGGATTTGGTAATTTGCCGCGCCGGTGCGCTCACCATCGCCGAAATCGCCGCGGCGGGCCTCGCCAGCATTCTGGTTCCCTATCCGCACGCGGTGGATGACCATCAGACTCACAACGCGCGCTTTCTCGCCGATCAAGGCGCGGCAATATTGTTGCCGCAAACAGAATTGAACCCGAATTCGCTTGCCGATCTGATCAAAAGCTTGTCGCGGGGGAAACTGCTGGCCATGGCCAGCCGCGCCCGCGAACTCGGCAAGCCGGACGCCACCCGCAAGGTGGCGGAAATCTGCATGGAGCTTGCGCATGCGGCATAAAGTGAAACGCGTGCATTTCGTCGGCAGAGGCGGGGCATGCCAGAGCCACCCGGCGAGGGACCCGCATTGCGGGATCGACGGCAAGGCGATGGCTGCCTGCCGCCTTTTGGGCCATCTCTCACGCAGAGCGAGGGCATGAGACACAAAGTAAAACACGTCCACTTCGTTGGGATTGGCGGCTCGGGCATGAGCGGGATCGCTGAAGTGCTGTTCAATCTCGGCTTTGTGGTGAGCGGCTCGGACCTTTCCGAAAATGCCGTGACGCAACGGCTGAAAAGCCTGGGCGCGACGGTTTACAAGGGGCACGATGCGGCGCATATCGAGCGCGCCGACGCGGTGGTGTTTTCCACCGCGGTGAAAGCTGACAATCCGGAGGTGACGGCAGCGAGGAATCGCAAGATCCCGGTGGTGCCGCGCGCCCTGATGCTGGCCGAGCTGATGCGCCTGCGTCAAGGCATTGCAGTAGCCGGCACGCACGGCAAGACCACGACGACCAGCCTGATTGCGAGCGTGCTGGCGGAAGCAGGAATGGATCCGACTTTTGTGATTGGCGGCAGGCTCGAAGCCGCCGGCTCGCACGCCAAACTCGGCGGCGGCGAGTTCATCGTGGTGGAAGCGGACGAATCCGACGCTTCGTTTCTTTACCTGCAGCCGGTGCTGGCGGTGGTGACCAACATCGATGCCGACCACATGGAAACCTACGCGCATGATTTCCGGAAGCTCATCCAGGCCTTTGTTGATTTTCTCCAGCATTTGCCGTTTTACGGCACCGCGGTGTTGTGCAGCGACGACGCGCGGGTGCGCGAAATCATCCCGCGCCTGACCAAGCCGGTCACTACCTATGGCTTGTCGCAAAGCGCGCAAATCCGCGCGGTGGACGTCAAGCACCACGGCGGACAGATGCAGTTCCGGGTGGTGCGCGCCAGCGGCAAGGATCTGCAGATCACGCTTAACATGCCGGGCGTGCACAACGTGCAAAACGCCCTGGCGGCGATTGCCGTCGGCAGCGAACTGGGCGTGGCCGATTCGGCGATGGTCAAGGCGCTTGCGAAGTTCAAGGGCGTGGGGCGGCGTTTCCAGCGGTACGGTGAAGTTCCACTGCCGCGTGGCGGCAGCTTCACCCTGATCGACGATTACGGTCATCATCCGGCGGAAATGGCGGCAACACTGGCGGCGGTGCGCGGCGCATTCCCGGGAAAGCGCGTGGTGCTGGCGTTCCAGCCGCATCGCTACAGCCGCACGCGCGATCTGTTTGAAGACTTCGTGAAAGTGCTTTCCGCCGTGAATGTGCTGCTGCTGTGCGAAGTCTATCCGGCGGGCGAGGCGGCGATTCCCGCGGCCGACGGCAGGACGCTGGCGCGCGCCATACGCGTGCACGGAAAAGTCGAGCCGATTTTCGTGGAAAACATCGCCGAGCTGCCGCAGGCGATATTCAACGCGGCGCAAGCCGGCGATGTGGTGGTGACCATGGGCGCGGGCTCGATTGGCGGCGTGCCGGGCGTGCTGGCAAGACCAACCGTGAGTGGCAGTGCATGAACATGGCGGAAACGAACCATCTGGCGGGTTTGCGCGGTGAGCTACGGTTCAACGAACCGATGGCGGAGCACGTAAGCTGGCGCGCCGGCGGCAGGGCCGCGCGCGCCTACATCCCCGCGGATCTTGCCGATCTCGTCGCGTTTTTCGAGACCTGCGGCAAGAACGAACCGGTTTACATGGTGGGACTGGGCAGCAATCTTCTGGTGCGCGACGGCGGCGTGTGCGGCACGGTGGTGTTGCTGCATTCGGCGCTCAAGCAATTGCGCCTCGAATCCCGGGAAGCGGGCTGCGCAATGATTTATGCCGAAGCCGGCGTGGCCTGCCCCAAGGTGGCGCGCTTTGCCGCGACGCATGACCTGCAGGGCGCGGAGTTTCTCGCCGGCATTCCCGGCACCGTCGGCGGCGCACTGGCGATGAACGCCGGTTGCTATGGGTCGGAAACCTGGGAAATCGTGGCGCAGGTGCTGACACTGCGCCGCGACGGAACCTTGAGTATGCGCACTCCGGCGGACTACCGCATCAGCTACCGCAGCGTGGCGCCGCATTCGGAATTGGAAGAGTGGTTTGCTGCCGCCTGGTTTCGGTTGCCGCAAGGCGACAGCCACGTGGCGAAAGAAAAAATCCGCGATTTATTGAAACGCCGCAGCGCTAGCCAGCCGCTAGAGCTCCCCAACGCCGGCTCGGTGTTTCGCAACCCGCAAGGCGTGTACGCGGCGCGGCTCATCGAGCAATGCGGCTTGAAAGAGTTGCGCTTCGGCGGCGCGGAAGTATCGGCCAAGCACGCCAATTTCATCGTCAACACCGGCGGCGCGACCGCGGCCGACATCGAGGCGCTGATTCAAAAAATTCAGCTTACGGTGGCACAGGAGTGCGGCATTAAGCTGGAAACCGAAGTGCGGATTATTGGTGAGGCGTGAGGAGTAAGGAGTGAAGGGTGAGGGGTTTGGAAAAGTGGCAGTACTAATGGGCGGCTCCTCCGCTGAGCGGGAAATTTCGTTCAAAAGCGGCACAGCTGTACTTAACGCGCTCCGCAAGCGCCGGGTCAACGCACACGCTTTCGATCCAAGCGCACGGCGATTGGAGGATTTACGAAGCGGAGGATTCGAGCGCGTGTTCATCGCGCTGCACGGCAGGCAGGGCGAAGACGGCACGGTGCAGGGCGCGCTGCAGCTCATGGACATCCCGTACACCGGGAGCGGCGTGCTGGGGAGTGCGCTGGCGATGGACAAATGGCGCACCAAACTGGTTTGGCGCGCTGCCGGAGTCGGCACGCCGCGCTACGAATTGCTGGATGAAAAAAGTGATTTCAGGAAAATCGCGAAAAAACTGGGTTTGCCCATCATGGTGAAGCCCGTGTGCGAAGGCTCGAGCATCGGCATGAGCAAGGTGATGAAAGCGGAGAAATTGTGCGCCGCCTGGCGCCTGGCGGCGAAGTATGACCCGGTGGTCATCGCCGAGCAATTTATCAAGGGCGTGGAATTGACCGTTTCGATTCTCGACGATGAAGCGCTGCCGCTGATTCGTCTTGAGACGCCGCGCACTTTTTACGACTATCAGGCGAAATATTTTGCCCGCACCACGCGCTATATTCTCCCGTGCGGCCTTTCCGCGCCGCAGGAAAAAAAAATTCAGCAAAAAGCGCTGCACGCGTTCCGCATTCTGGGTTGCAGCGGCTGGGGCCGGGTGGACTTGATGCTCGACAAGAGAGGACGGCCGTATTTTCTCGAAGCCAATACCGTGCCGGGGATGACCGACCACAGCCTGGTGCCGATGGCAGCGCGCGGCGCCGGTTTGAGTTTCGAGGACCTGGTGTTGCGCATTCTGGAGCAGGCGCATGTGGAATAAACCATACGCGATGCTCTGGCTCGCCAATTTGCTGTACACGCTGGCGGGACTGCTCGCGCTTTATTGCGCGCTTTATTTCGCGCTTCGGCTGCCGTGGTTTGAGCTTAAGACCGTGCAGGTAAAAGGCGGACTCACGCATGTCACGCAGGAGCAGTTGTTTGCGGCGGTGCGCAGCCTCAAGGGGAATTTTTTCACCGTCAATTTGGACGAAGCGCGCAGCCGCTTCGAGAAATTGCCGTGGGTGAGAGGCGTGAGCCTGCGCCGGCAATGGCCGGACCGGCTGGAGGTCGCGTTTGTGGAGCAGGTGCCGGTAGCGCGCTGGGGCAACGGCGGGCTGGTGAACACCTACGGTGAAGTGTATGCGGCTGAAGCCGATGCGGGTTTGCCGCTTTTTTCCGGACCTGCCGGCACCAGCCAGGACCTCGCCAAAGCTTACGCCGCCTTCAAGCAGATGCTGGAGCCGATCCAGCGCGCACCGGTGCAGGTGCGCATGACGGCGCGCCGCGCGTGGCAAATCCAGCTGGATGACGGCTCGACTCTGGTGCTGGGAAGGGAACGGATGGACGCGCGCTTGAAGCGCTTCGTCGCGGCGTATGACCGCACTTTGGGCGGGCTGCAATGGCAGCCGGATTATGTTGATCTGCGCTATGACAGCGGTTTTGCGTTGCGCGTGCCTGAAGCGGTTAGAGAGCAGAACGAGTCCGCCAAACGGGAAAAACACAAGGCAGCCTGAGAGGATTTACAGAAGATGGTAATGGGCAGGGGCAAGGAAAACAAGGAGCTGATCGTCGGCCTGGATATCGGGACGTCGAAAATTGCCGCCATCGTCGCCGAAATGCGCCCGGAAGGAGGGCTGGAAATCATCGGCATGGGGAGCCACCTCTCGCGCGGGCTGAAGAAAGGCGTGGTGGTCAACATCGAGTCCACGGTAAACGCCATCCAGCGCGCACTCGAGGAAGCGGAGCTGATGGCCGATTGCAAGATCCGCGAGGTGTACACAGGAATTGCCGGCAGCCACATCAAGAGTTTCAACTCGCACGGCATGGTCGGCATCAAGGACAGGGAAGTGTCGCAGATGGACGTGGATCGAGTGATCGAGACGGCGAAGGCGGTGAACATCCCCACCGACCAGCAGATCCTGCACATCCTCAACCAGGAATTCATCATCGACGGGCAGGAGGACGTGCGCGAGCCCTTGGGCATGAGCGGGGTGCGCCTGGAGGTGAAAGTGCATATCGTCACCGGCGCAGTCTCGGCGGCGCAGAACATCCTGAAGTGCGTGCGGCGCTGCGGGCTTTCGGTGCGCGATCTGATCCTGCAGCCGCTGGCTTCCGCGATTGCGGTGCTTTCCGAAGACGAAAAGGATTTGGGCGTGTGCCTGGCGGACATCGGCGGTGGCACTGCCGACATCGCGGTATTCCATCACGGGGCGATTCGCCACACTGCGGTGATTCCGATTGCCGGCGATCAAATCACCAACGACATCGCGGTGGCGTTGAGAACGCCGACCAAGGATGCGGAAGACATCAAGCGCCGTTACGGCTGCGCGTTGCGACAGCTCGCCGATCCGCAGCAAATGGTGGAAGTGCCGGGAGTGGGCGAACGCGGTCCGCGGCAGCTTTCAAGACAGACACTCGCCGAAGTGATCGAGCCGCGGGTGGAGGAGCTGTATTCGCTGGTGCAGGCGGAACTGCGCCGCAGCGGCTTCGAGGAGCTGCTTTCTTCCGGCATCGTGATTACCGGCGGCAGCAGCGCCATGCAGGGCATGGTGGAGCTGGGCGAGGAAGTGTTCCACATGCCGGTGCGTCTGGGCTTGCCGCATTACCTCGGGGGCCTGGTGGAAGTGGTGCGTCATCCGCGCTTCGCCACTGGCGTCGGCCTTCTGCTGCTCGGCATGCAGCAGCAGCAGCGGCAGGAGCTGGTGAAGCTGCAAAGCGGCTCGCTCAAGCAGGTTTTCGAGCGCATGAAGCGTTGGTTTCAGGGAAATTTCTGACGGATTTTGATTGGGTAAATCAGGGGAAAAATGCAGGAACAGATGAAATTTGGGATTAACCGATGGCGGTTTTACGGAAACAGCATCTACTTAGATAAAGGAGGTCAACATGTTTGAAATCGTGGATAGCGAAGCGAAGGAAGCGCAAATCAAGGTAGTCGGTGTGGGCGGCTGCGGCGGCAACGCGGTGGACCATATGATCTACCGTGGCGTGAAAGGCGTGGAGTTTATCAGCGCCAACACCGACGTGCAGGCGTTGCGGCGCAACCAGGCGAAAATCCAGTTACAACTGGGGAACTCGATTACCAAGGGCCTGGGCGCGGGGGCGAATCCTGACATCGGGCGCGAAGCGGCACTTGAAGACCGCGAGCGCATCACCGAACTGATTCAGGGGGCCGACATGCTGTTTCTCACCGCCGGGATGGGCGGCGGTACCGGCACCGGCGCCGCCCCGGTGATGGCGGAAATCGCCAGGGACCTCGGCATCCTCACCGTGGCGGTAGTGACCAAGCCGTTCGCCTTCGAAGGCAAGCGCATGGGCATCGCACAGCAGGGCATCGAGGCGCTCTCGCAGTTCGTGGATTCGCTGATCGTGGTGCCGAACGACAAGCTGATGCAGGTGCTGGGCAACGGGGTCACGCTGGATGCGGCGTTCCAGGCGGCAAATGACGTGCTGCACGGCGCGGTGGCGGGGATCGCCGAAATCATCAGCTGCCCGGGCATGATCAACGTCGATTTCGCCGACGTGCGGACGGTGATGTCGGAAATGGGCATGGCTATGATGGGCTCGGCCAAAGCCGCCGGCGCCGACCGCGCCAAGCTCGCCGCGGAACAGGCGGTGGCCTGCCCGCTTTTGGAAGACATCAACATCTTGGATGCGCGCGGCGTGCTGATCAACATTTCCGCCAGTCGGGACAGCTTCCAGTTGCAGGAGATGTACGACGTGATGGACACCATCAAGACCTTTGCCGCGGAAAGCGCGACGGTGATTGTCGGCGCAGTTTACGATGAAGAGCTGAAGGACAGCCTGCGCGTCACCATCGTCGCCACCGGCCTGAACGGACCGGTCAACCGCAAGCAGGAAAAGCCGTTGAGCGTGGTGAAGACCGGGACCCACAATGCGCCGGTGGAAATGGTGAATTACGCCGAACTCGAAACGCCGGCGGTGGTGAGAAGGCGCAACCGTGACGCCACCATCGAGGCGATGCGCCAGTCCGGCGTGGAGATGCTCGATATCCCGGCGTTTCTGCGCAAACAGGCGGATTGAGCCGGCTTAAACGGCGCAAACCAGGGGGCGGGGGTAGCTTGTCACAATCGGTATGTGATAGAATTAACCCTTCCGCTTCAAGATGATAACTTACTAGAACGCACTACTCATAAATTATGATTAAGCAGCGCACGCTGAAAAATATTATTCGTGCGACCGGTGTCGGCCTGCACACCGGCGAAAAAGTCTATCTCACTTTGCGTCCCGCCGCGCCCAACACCGGTATCGTGTTCCGCCGCATCGATCTCAAGCAACCGGTGGAAATCAAGGCCAACCCGCATTCGATCGGTGACACCCGGCTTTCTTCGTGCCTGGAAAAAAACGGTGTCAGGGTGGCCACGGTTGAACACTTGATGTCGGCGTTCGCCGGCTTGGGGATCGACAATGCTTATGTAGACCTCACCGCGCCGGAAGTGCCGATCATGGACGGCTCGGCCTCGCCTTTCGTGTTCCTGCTGCAATCGGCCGGCATCGAGGAGCAGCGCGTGCCGAAAGAATTCATCCGCATCAAGAAGATGGTCGAGGTGGTGGACGGCGACAAATGGGTGCGCTTTGAACCGTACAACGGCTTCCGCGTCAACTTCAGCATCGACTTCGATCATCCGGTGTTTGAACCGTCCGGCCAGTCGGTGACGGTGGACTTTGCCAACACGTCCTATATAAAAGAAGTCAGCCGCGCCCGCACCTTCGGCTTCATGCAGGAAGTCGAAACCCTGCGCTCGATGGGTCTGGCTTTGGGTGGCAGCCTCGACAATGCCATCGTCATGGACGAATACCGCGTGCTCAACAGCGACGGTCTGCGCTACGAGGACGAGTTCGTCAAGCACAAGGTGCTGGACGCGATTGGCGACCTGTACCTGCTGGGGCATCCGCTGATTGGCGCGTTCACCGGCCACAAGTCCGGCCACACCCAGAACAACGCACTGCTGCGCGCGCTGCTCGCCGACGCCCAGGCTTGGGAGTTCGTGAGCTTCGAAAGCAGCGAGGAAGCGCCAGCGTTCCTCAGGCTGCAAACGCAGTTTGCCTGAGGCTTCATTCTCCTGCGTTGAGTTCTCGCGGGATGCAGTTCAAGTCCGGCCGCTTCCGGGCGTTTCCCGTCTCTTCGAGGCGCCGCCATGCCGGTAGTCGTGCTGAGATTGGTCGCCTATATAGCGCTGATCGCGATAGGGCTGGCACTGGCACTGTGGCTGTTCACCCGAAACCGCCGCTACCTCAATTTCGCCTGGCAGTTATTCAGGTTTTTCGTGGTTTTGGCCGCCCTGGTCTTGGGACTCTTTGTCCTGGAACGGCTGATCATCATCATCTGAGGGCCGCGCCGCCATTTTTTCCAGCGCGGTCCGCAGGGGGGTGACGGGAAGATTTGCCGCGAGCTCGCGCAAATACCCGCTGGCTTTGCGGCTTAACCTGATGTTTTTATGCGGCACTGCGGCACGACCCGGGGGTTGCACTGCAACCCGAATTGCAGTAATCTCGTATCCCCGCTTCTGGAATGTAACTAACAAGTTAGGCACCAGCTGCCTCAGTTTTGCGGCGACTGCCCCGTTGTCCGCAAGCAGCAGTAGCGACCCGTGCGCAAACCGGCCCACCCGTCCGGAGCGTGCGAGGGGGGGCGGTGCAATCTCGGCAAACACCTTTTGCATTTCGATCAGGCGCGAAGCCTCTTTAACCAGTGACTGCAGCGCAGGGTTAGTGTCGAAATAGAAACCGAGTTTGCGCGCGGGCATGCGAAGCCGGGTAAAGTGAGGGAGACAATGAATATTATTCTAGTTTCCGGAAACCTGGGAAAGTCCAGAACGATAACACTTAGCCATTCCCAGATCGTTTTCATCGCGGTGCTGCTGCTTATCGGCATCGCAGCGTTCGCTATTGCCCTGCATTACCTGACGCTGCGCCACGCGGCGGAAATCAAGAGTCCTTATCTGCAATCGCTGCTGGTTTCGGTACAGGAGCAGGAACTGCGCAAGCAGCAGGCCTATCTGCGCGAAAATCTCAACGCCATGGCGGTGAAGCTGGGACAGATGCAGGCGCAATTGCTGCGGCTCGACGCGCTCGGCGACCGCCTCGCCAAGCAGGCGGGTTTCAAGCCGCAGGAATTCATGTTTGACCAGCTGCCCGGCCGCGGCGGTGCGGTCTCCGGCACTCCGCAACGCGATCTCACGCTGAACGAGTTCAACCAGCAAATGGAACGCCTGTCCAAGGAGCTCAACGACCGTACCGACAAGCTAGGCATTCTGGAAACCGCGCTGATGCAAGACCGCCTGAAGCAAAAACTGGTGCCTTCGGTGCCGCCGGTAAATACCGGCTGGTTCTCCTCGAATTTCGGCTGGCGGATTGACCCCTTCACCGGCAGCAACGCCTTCCACGAAGGCGTCGATTTCATGTCCGAAGGCGGCTCCACGGTGGTAGCCGCCGGCGGCGGCGTGGTGGTGTATTCGGCGGACAACCACACCGAGTATGGTAATATGATCGAGGTTGACCACGGCAACGGTCTGGTGACGCGCTACGCCCATCTGTCCAAGCGCCTGGTCAAGGTTGGCGACGTGGTGCTGCGCGAGGGCAAGATTGGTGAAGTGGGAAACACCGGCCGCTCGACCGGCCCGCATCTCCATTTTGAAGTGCGCTTCAAGGGCGCCCCGCAAAATCCGGTGCGGTTTCTGCATAAGCCCGGCTGACGACAGACTGCGAAGCGTAAGGGGTGAGGGGCGAGGCAAAACTCCTCGCCCCTTACGTTTTCTAACGTCGCAATAATTACCAGTTTCGTGACCTCATGCTTGCCAGCCTGCTGAAAAAAATCTTCGGCAGCCGCAACGAACGGCTGCTCAAGCAATACACGCACATAGTGCGGGCGATCAACGTGCTGGAACCCGCCATCGAAAAACTTTCCGACGCCGGGCTGCGCGCCAAGACCGACGAGTTCAAGGGACGCATCCGCGAGCGGCTCGCGACTATTCCCGACCATGCCGACGGCAACCTCGAGCGGGCGCAGGCGCTGGAGGAAGAGCGCAGCCGCGCGCGCAAGACGATTGTCGAGGAACTGCTGCCCGAAGCGTTCGCCGTGGTCAGGGAAGCGAGCAAACGCACCCTGCAAATGCGCCATTTCGATGTGCAGTTGATCGGCGGTATGGTCTTGCATTATGGAAAGATCGCGGAAATGCGCACCGGAGAGGGCAAGACTTTGGTGGCCACGCTGCCGGCGTATCTCAACGCGCTCACCGGCCGGGGTGTGCATGTGGTGACGGTCAACGATTACCTGGCCAGCCGCGACGCCGAATGGATGGGCAAAATCTACAATTTCCTCGGCCTTACGGTGGGGGTCATTGTTTCGCAGCAGGCGGATGCCGCCAAACGGGCCGCCTATGCCGCCGACATCACCTACGGCACCAATAACGAATTTGGCTTTGACTATCTGCGCGACAACATGAAGTACGCCGTCGAGGAACGCGCACAGCACGGCCTGCACTACGCCATCGTTGACGAGGTGGATTCGATACTGATTGACGAAGCGCGCACCCCGCTCATCATTTCCGGCCAGGCCGATGACACTACCGATTTGTATCACCACATCAACGATCTGGTGCCGAAGCTGACCCGCCAGCAGCAGGAAAACGGGCCGGGCGATTACAGCGTGGATGAAAAAACCAACCAGGTGCTGCTCACCGAAACCGGGCACGAGCGCGCCGAACAATTGTTAAGCCAGGCCGGGCTCCTGCCACCGAACGGCAGTCTTTATGACTCCGCGCACATCAATCTGGTGCATCATTTGTATGCCGCGTTGAAAGCCCATGCGCTGTTTCACCGCGACCAGCACTACGTGGTGCAAAACGGCGAAGTTGTTATTGTCGACGAGTTCACCGGCCGATTGATGGCGGGGCGGCGCTGGTCGGACGGCCTGCACCAGGCGGTGGAAGCGAAGGAGGCAGTGAAGATCCAGCGCGAGAACCAGACGCTCGCTTCCATCACTTTCCAGAATTATTTCCGCATGTATAGGAAGCTCGCCGGCATGACCGGCACGGCGGATACCGAGGCTTACGAATTCCAGCAAATCTACGGCCTGGAAACGGTAGTGATTCCCACCCACCAACCGATGATCCGTGAAGAACGTCAGGACCAGGTGTACCGCACCACCAAGGAAAAATACGTGGCGGTCATCAACGACATCCGCGATTGCTGCGAGCGCGGGCAGCCGGTACTGGTCGGCACCACCTCGATTGAAAACTCGGAACTGCTTTCTGGTTTGCTGAACCGGGAAAAACTGCCGCACCAGGTGCTGAATGCCAAGCAGCATGCGCGCGAGGCGGAAATCGTGGTGCAGGCCGGACGGCCGAAATGGATTACAATCGCCACCAATATGGCGGGGCGCGGCACTGACATCGTACTCGGTGGCAACCCCGAGCCGGAAATCAATAAAATCCGCAACGACGCAAGCCTCGACGACGCGTCTAAGGCAGCGCGCATTGCGGAAATCCGCACGCAGTGGCAGAAGCTGCACCAACAGGTGGTGGCGGCCGGGGGGCTGCACATCATCGGCACCGAGCGCCATGAATCGCGGCGGGTGGACAACCAGTTGCGCGGCCGCTCCGGTCGCCAGGGCGACCCGGGCTCCAGCCGCTTTTATCTCGCGCTGGAAGATCCGCTGCTCAGGATTTTCGCCTCCGACCGGGTTTCCGCCATCATGCAGAGGCTCAACATGCCCGAAGGCGAGGCGATCGAGCATCCGTGGGTCACGCGCGCCATTGAAAACGCGCAGCGCAAGGTGGAAGCGCGCAACTTCGACATCCGCAAGCAGCTGCTCGAATATGACGACGTCGCCAATGACCAACGGCGGGTGATTTACCAGCAGCGCAACGAACTGCTGGAAAGCACCGATATTTCCGACACCATCCGCGCCATGCGCGGAGACGTAGTGAACGATCTAATCAGCCTGCACATCGCGCCGGAAAGCGTGGAAGAGCAATGGGACGTTCCTGGGCTGGGGAAAACCCTGGCTGCGGAATTGCAGCTCGACCTGCCGCTGCAGCTCTGGCTCAAGCAGGATCCCGAGTTGCACGAGGAAACATTGCGCAGCCGCATCATCGAAGCGGCGCATGCGCAATACCAGGGCAAGCTGGAGCAGGTCGGGGCCGAAGTGATGCACCAGTACGAGCGCGCGGTGATGCTGCAAAGCCTGGACTCCGACTGGCGCGAACATCTGGCGGCGCTCGATCATCTGCGCCAGGGCATACACCTGCGCGGCTATGCGGCGAAGAACCCCAAGCAGGAATACAAGCGCGAGGCGTTCGAGCTTTTTGCCGGCATGCTTGAATTGATCAAGGCTGAAGTCACGAAAATCATCATGACGGTGCAGATCAGGAGCCGGGAAGAAGTGGAGGCGGTGGAACCGCCGCCGCAGCCGGAAAATGTGCAATACCATCATGCCGATTATGACGAGGCACTGGCGCAGGCCGGCGACGCCGAGCAAAAGCCATTTGTGCGTCAGGGACAGAAAATCGGGCGCAACGATCCCTGCCCGTGCGGTTCGGGCAGGAAGTACAAGCACTGCCACGGCAAGTTGAGTTGATTCCGCGCTACCCGATGTAATCGCAAAGCGCCGGCAAGGAGGTGGAAAATGCAGACTCGGAATTTACACCTGTACCAGTTCATGAACGATTGGGGGCTGTTCCGTCGCAGTTATCTGCTCAAGTTCATGCTGGTCGCGTTTCTCGGCACCCATGTGCCGCTCATCGTTCTGGTGCTGTATATCGCGCTGTCGCAGTCCTACAGCCTGATGGGCGCGCTGCCGATCGTGATTGCGACCCTGCTCGCTACCCTCATCGGCGCCGCCATCACGCTGTCGTTTCTAGGCAGTCTGCTGCTGCCGGTGCGCCAGACTTCGGAAAGCCTCAAACAATATCTGGCCGAACGCAACCTGCCGAGTCTTCCCACAGTTTACGATGACGAGGCGGGGCAGCTGATGGCCGATGCGCAGTATGTCGTGACGCGTCTCGATAATGCGTTGCGCGAGCTCGAGAATATTTCGCTTACCGATCATCTGACCGGCGTCTACAATCGCCGCGCCGGCGAGCAGCGCCTCAATGAGGAAATCGCGCGAGCGGAACGCGAAAACAAGCATTTCCTGCTGGCCTTCATCGATATCAATTCGTTGAAGAAGATCAACGATCAATACGGCCATGATGCGGGCGACGCCTGCGTCATCCATGTCGCCACGCTGCTGGCCGAAAACGTCCGCCGCGGTGACTGGTGCGCGCGCTGGGCCGGAGATGAATTCATCCTGGCGGTGTATCACCCCGATATCAGTACCGAGCTGGTGTTCAACCGCGTGCTGGCGGAGCTTCAAGCCAAACCTTGCCCGGTGCGTCATGACGTCACGCTCAATCTCAGCGTGAGCATCGGGGTGGCGGTGTACCAGCGCGGCATTGCGGTTGAAACCTTGGTCCAGCAGGCTGACCAGGCGATGTACCAGGCCAAGCAATTAGGCCAGGACCAGTCGCATGTGGCCTTTTATGGCAAGTAAGGCTTGAAAATTGCGTAGGGTTTGAAAATTTCAAAAGGCAGTATAAGGAAAAATAGATGCCGGTGAATTTGCATCCACCCCAACCTGAACAAGTGCTGCCGGTAAAAGGCGTTGCCCTCGGCGTGGCGGAGGCGGCAATCAAAAAACCCGGGTGCAAGGATTTGCTGGTGATGGCGTTTGAGCCGGGCGCAAAAGTCGCCGGGGTGTTTACCCAAAATCGTTTTTGCGCGGCCCCGGTGCTGCTGGCAAAAGAACACTTGAGTTCCGGTCTGCCGGTTAAGGCGCTGGTGGTGAACACCGGCAACGCCAATGCCGGCACCGGTAAAGACGGAATTAAACACGCGCGCCGGATCTGTGCAGAGCTGGCCAAATCTCGGGGTTGCGAGACGGAGCAAATCCTGCCGTTTTCCACCGGCGTCATCATGGAGCCTTTGCCGGTGGAGCGCATTGTGGCCGCCCTGCCGCAATGCCTTGCCGGTTTGCGCGCAGACAATTGGCTGGCGGCGGCGCAGGCCATCATGACCACCGACACCGTGCCCAAGGCAAGATCAAAACAAATCAGCATCAAGGGCACGACGGTGACGATCACCGGCATCGCCAAGGGGGCGGGCATGATACGCCCCAACTTGGCCACCATGCTCGCTTTCATCGCCAGCGACGCGAGGGTAAGCCAGGCGGCGCTGCAAACCGTGGTGAACCATGCCGCGGCGCATTCGTTTAATTGCATTACAGTGGATGGCGATACTTCCACCAACGATGCGTTCATGCTGATCGCTTCCGGCCAGGCGCCGATGCCAGAAATTGCGGATGCGACAGGCCGCGAATTCATCGCCTATCGCGATGCGGTCACCGGAGTGGCGCAGTGGCTGGCGCAGTCCATTGTGCGCGACGGCGAGGGCGCCACCAAATTCATCACCGTCCGGGTGGAGCAGGGAAAAGACGCGGCGGAATGCGCTAGGGTGGCATATGCCATCGCGCATTCGCCGCTGGTGAAGACCGCTTTTTTCGCCGCGGATCCAAACCTGGGCCGGATCCTCGCGGCGATCGGTTATGCCGGCATCGCCGACCTGGATGTGGACAAGGTGAGCCTGTATCTGGATGAAGTTCTGGTGGCGGAAAACGGCGGACGCGCGGCGAGCTACAATGAAGCAGCGGGACGGAAAGCGATGAGCAGGCCGGAGATCGCCCTGCGGGTAAAGCTTGGCCGCGGACAGGCGGATTATACGGTGTGGACCTGCGATCTGTCTCACGATTATGTGACCATCAACGCTGAATATCGTACTTAGGCGGGCGCAATAATGAAAAACCGCTCACGGCAGACCCCGATGAACGAACTGCACGACATGCTGCGGCGGGTCGGAGATTTACTGGGCAGGCTGGAACTGGTGCTTCCGGCGGCGCCACGGCCGCCGGACTGGCAGGCTTCGATCGCGTTCCGCTGGCGCAAGCGCTACGGCAGGGGATTCCTGGAGCCGGTTTCTCACCCGCACCGCATCCGGCTCTCGGATTTGCTCGGCATCGAGCAGCAAAAGCGGCTCATCGATCAAAATACCCGCCAGTTCATTCAAGGCTTCCCCGCCAACAACGTCCTGCTCACCGGCGCGCGCGGCACGGGGAAATCCTCGCTGGTGAAGGCGGTACTCAACAAATATGCAGGCAAGGGCCTGCGCTTGATCGAGGTCGAAAAACACGCCCTCATCGATTTGCCTGACATCGTCGAGCCGGTGTACCGGCGGCCCGAGCGCTTCATCCTGTTTTGCGACGATCTGTCGTTCGAAGCGGATGAACCCGGCTACAAGGCGCTGAAAGCGGCGCTGGAGGGATCGATCACCGCGGCTTCGGAGAACATGCTGGTTTACGCCACGTCCAACCGCCGCCACCTGATGCCGGAATACATGGAGGAAAACCTGGCGACCCGCCATGTCGGGGAAGAAGTGCATCCGGCGGAAGCGGTGGAGGAGAAAATCTCCTTTTCCGAGCGCTTCGGCCTGTGGCTTTCGTTCTATCCCTTCAGCCAGGATGATTATCTCGGCATCGTGGACCATTGGCTTGGTTTTCTCGGTGTGCGTCGCGCCGATACCGATGGAGTGCGGCAGGCCGCCGTGCAGTGGGCGCTCACGCGCGGCTCGCGCTCGGGCCGCGCGGCGTGGCAATTCGCCCGCGACTGGGCGGGACGGCACGCCCTCAAAGGCAAATGAAGCCAGCTGCAGGAAGAAGCAATGCACCGGCATATCCTCGCCAGCTGGTCAAAGTGGCTGCGGCGGTGATTCTGCGTCCGGACGGCCAGTTCCTGCTGGCGCAGCGCCCGGCAGGCAAACCTTATCCCGGTTACTGGGAATTTCCCGGCGGCAAGATGGAAGCGCAGGAAAGCAGCGAGCAGGCGCTCGAGCGCGAGCTAAAGGAAGAGCTGGGCATCCACATCGAGGAAATTTATCCGTGGATCACGCGCATCTACCATTACAGGCACGCCAGCGTGGAGCTGCATTTTCATCGGGTCGTGCGCTGGACGGGACCACTCCACGGCAGGGAAAGTCAGCAGCTCGCCTGGCAAAGCGTGAAGGCCGTCAGGGTCGCGCCGCTGTTGCCGGCGAACGGCGCGGTGCTCCGGGCGCTGGCTCTTCCCGAACATTATGCCATCAGCAATGTGGCGGAACTGGGCCGGGAGAAATTCATGCGCCGCCTCGAGCAGTTCTTGCAAGGAGGCTTGCGCATGGTTCAGGTGAGAGAAAAAAACCTGCCGCATGCCGAACTAAAGGAACTGGCTGCGGAAGTGATTGCGCTGGCGCACCGCCATCAAGCGCTGGTGCTGCTTAACAGCGAGTTCCCGCTGGCGCAGGAACTGGCCGCCGACGGCGTGCATCTCACCTCGGCACGGCTGATGCGGCTGGACCAGCGGCCGCTGCTGCCCTGGTGCGGCGCGTCCTGCCACAACCGCGAAGAATTGCAGCGCGCGGCCGAAATGGGGGTTGATTTCGTGGTGCTGGGTCCGGTATTGCCCACGCCCGGCCACAAGAGCCCGCCCGCGATGGGCTGGGATGAGTTTGGCAAGCTGGTTGCCGGCTTCAGCCTACCGGTGTACGCGTTGGGCGGAATGCGCTCACCCCACTTGCGCACTGCGTGGCAGCATGGCGCGCACGGCATCGCCATGCTGCGCGGCGCGTGGGCCTAGTCATTTTCCTTGAGATCGGTGCCGGAAGGGCTGCTTTCTTCCACGGGAACGCGATAGCTTTCAGAAGCCCACTGCCCGAGGTCAATCAGTTTGCAGCGTTCCGAACAAAACGGACGGAAGGGGTTGGCGGTGTTCCACGCCACGCTTTTCCCGCATTGCGGGCAAGGCACCAGGCGCGGTTTGGTGGACATTACAGATTGCAGAAGGTGAGTTCGAACTCGACATCCGTTTCACTCGCGCGCGGGCGCTGTATGCCTTCCTGGGTGGTGAAGCGGATGTTGAGCGCATAGCGGTTGGCGGAAATTTCCGGAATGCACGGCAGGCTGTCGTGCACGCGGATGCGCAGCATTTGCGCGAGCTTGCCGGTGAGGATTTGCTGGAACGTGCCCTGATAGGCGATGTGGGTGCTGGATTTGCCGTTCTCGCGCAGAATCTTCAGCAGAATCGCCAGAGCGTCACGGATCGGGGAAAAAGGCGCAAGCCACTGCTCAAGATGCTGCCGGCGCACCGCCGCGTCCTGGTGCAGCCAGTAATGATAGGACGGCAAATCGAACTCGCAGGCGCCGCCGGGAATGATGGTGCGCTGCTTGATGCTCATCAGCCATTCGTTGTCGCGCAAATCCTGGCCAATCTTGCCCGTCATCTCGCGCAACTGTTTTATCGCCCGGTCGATGTCGCGCAATACCGCAACCAGCGCCTGCTCTGAAATCGCCGGATTGCCGCGCAGCGCTTCCAGATTCTGACGCTGCCGTTCCAGTTCCTGCAGCATGTCGGATTTGAGATCGGCGCGGCTTGCCACTTCTAGCATTTCGAACAGGAACAGCAGCGAGGCGTGGTTTTCCATCGCTTCGGGCCGGGTTGCGAAATGCTCGACCTTGCGATACAAATCCTCCAGCCGCAGCAGGGTCCGGATACGCTCGCTGAGTGGATATTCGTAGTTAATCACGGTGCGCAAACCAAGTGGGGAAGTTTAATTTTGACCGATTGAGGTAAATTTGACAAACCACGACCTTTAACAGGGTGTTGAAGAACTCCACGGGGCCGCGGCGTCGGCTTTCCGGGATGGGATGCGCGAAGCGAGCCGCGTCGAATAGCCGTTGCCTATTCGCAAGGCGAGCGACAAAGCAGACCGCCCGGAAAGCCACGCCCCATCCGGGTTTGCACGAAAAATGC
>DASZZH010000017.1 GCA_035543335.1 Burkholderiales bacterium | reverse complement strand
CGGATGGGGCGTGGCTTTCCGGGCGGTCTGCTTTGTCGCTCGCCTTGCGAATAGGCAACGGCTATTCGACGCGGCTCGCTTCGCGCATCCCATCCCGGAAAGCCGACGCCGCGGCCCCGTGGAGTTCTTCAACACCCTGCTAAAGGTAATGCAGCACGTCCTGCGGATGATTGATGAGTGTGTCGGCGCCCCAGGTTTCCGGATGGGCGCCGTTCCCCAAATAGCCGTATTGCGCCACCATCGCGCGCATTCCGGCAGCGTGTGCGGCGGCGACATCGCGCTCGTCGTCGCCGATATAGACGCAATTTGCTGCCGGCACGCCGATTTCACGGCTCGCCTGCAGCAGCGGCTCGGGATGGGGTTTGAAGTTGGCGCAGGTGTCGCCGCTGATGATGCAGGCGGCGCGCCGGTCAAGCTTGAGCTTTTGCATTAGCGGCAGCGTGAAGCGCTCGATTTTGTTGGTGACCACTCCCCACGGCAGGCTCCTTTTTTGCAATGTGGCGAGAAGCTCGGAAATTCCGGGAAAGAGCCGCGTGTCGTGGCAAAGGCGTTCTTCGTAGAAATTCAGAAATTCTTCGCGCATGGCCACGTAATTTTCGTCTTCAGGAGCCAGGTTGAAACCGATTTTCATCAGTCCCCGCCCACCCTGCGAGACATAGGGACGGATGGTTGGCAAAGGCAGTGCGGGAAGCCCATGCATTTTGCGCTGGTGGTTGAGCGCAAAGCCGAGATCGGGAGCAGTGTCAGCGAGCGTGCCGTCAAGATCAAACAGCACGGCATGAATCATGATTTGATCGCGTGCAGCAGATAATTGACGTCGGTATCCGGGCCGAGCGCATAGATTTTAGTGAACGGGTTGTAGGTCATACCGGTAATATGCTCGACGTTCAGTCCGGCATCGCGGCAGAAGCGCGCCAGTTCCGAAGGCTTGATGAGTTTGGCGTAATCATGCGTGCCGCGCGGCAGCAGCCTCAGAATATATTCGGCGCCGATGATGGCGAGAAGATAGGATTTGAGGTTGCGGTTGAGGGTGGAAAAAAACGCGTGGCCGCCCGGTTTAATGAGTTCGCAGCAGGCTTTCACAGCGCTAGCCGGGTTCGGCACATGCTCGAGGAATTCCATGCAGGTCACTATGTCGTAGTGTTGCGGCTCTTTGCGCGCCAGCTCTTCGACGGCCACCATGCGGTAATCAACCTGGTTGCCGCTTTCCATGAGATGCAGCTGCGCCACTTTCAGCGCTTTTTCGCTAAGGTCGATGCCGGCGACTTTGGCGCCGCGTACCGCCATGCTTTCCGCGAGAATCCCGCCGCCGCAGCCGACGTCAAGCACCGCTTTGCCTTTCAACCCGGCGATTTTATCAATGTAGTCGAGCCGCAGCGGGTTGATGTCGTGCAGCGGCTTGAATTCGGCTCCCGGATCCCACCAGCGGTGCGCCAGCTCGTTGAATTTCTCCAGCTCTGTCGGGTCGACGTTCACCATCTGTTGAGTGTTCAGTGTTGAGAGTTCAGAGTTCAAAGTTCGGTGTTCAGGATATACACTTAACCCTTAACTCTCAACCCTTAACTCTGATTCCCGATTTTTTCCTGCCAGTAGCGGGCCTTCGCGGCGAGTTCCCTGGCATTCAGCGTGGTCAACTCACGGTTTTCGAGCAGCAACTTGCCGTTCACCCACACGTGGCTGACTTGCTCCCGTCCCGCGGCATAAACCAGGTGCGATACCGGGTTGAAGCAGGGTGTAAGCTCAATTTCCGAAAAATCCACTGCTGTGATGTCAGCAGCTTTGCCGGCTTTCAGCGAACCGATTTTGCCATCGAGCCCCAGCGCCTTGGCGCTGTTTAATGTCGCCATCTGCAGTGCCTGATGAGCCGGGAGCGCATCGGCCTTTCCGCTGACCGTCTTGGCGAGCATCGCCGCAAGCCGCATTTCCCCGAAGAGGTCCAGGCGATTGTTGCTCGCCGCGCCGTCGGTGCCAAGCCCGACATTGACGCCTTGCTCCAGCAGCGCGGCCACCGGCGCGAAACCGCTGGCGAGCTTGAGATTGGAGGAGGGGCAGTGCGCGACGCTGCACGCTTCGCTCGCCAGCAGCGCGATTTCCTGGGCGGTCAAATGCACGGCATGCACGGCGATGAAATTGGGGCCGAGCAATCCCAGCTTATGCAGCCGCTCGAGCGGCCGCATCTTGTATTGTGTCAGGCTCTGTTGAATCTCATCCTGGGTTTCCTGTACATGGATGTGGATCGGCAAATCGAGTTGCTGCGCATAGGTGAGGAGCTTCTCGAAGGTCTTGTCGCTCACCGTGTAAGGGGCGTGCGGCGCCATGCAGAAAGAAAGCAGCGGTTGCGGGCGCCATTCATCGCGCATCGCCAACCCCTTGTTCAAGTAATCCTCGGGGTCGCCGGCATAGCTGCTGGGAAATTCAATCACGATAACACCGATGGCGGCGCGCAGGCCTGTCTCCACCGCGGCTTTCGCCGCCGCTTCGGGAAAGAAATACATGTCGTTGAAGCAGGTGATGCCGCCGCGCAGCATCTCCGCGCAGGCCAGCAATGTGCCGTCGTAAACGAACGGATGCGAGACGTGTTTTGCTTCTGCTGGCCAGATGTGCTGGTTCAACCAATCCATCAGCGGCAAATCATCGGCGAGCCCGCGCATTAGCGTCATCGCCGCGTGGGTGTGAAGATTGACGAGCCCCGGTATGAGCGCATGGTTTTCGAGGTGCACATGTTGTTTTGCGCTGAAGCGCGCGTGCGCTTCGCCAGTTGGCAGTACCGCCAGTATCGTCCCGTTGCTGATAGCTATGGAATGCTTTGGCAAAACATCCCGCGGTTCGACCGGAATCACCCAGCCGGCGTCAATCAGGACAGCGACGTGTTGAGGCATGGCCTATTCCAATGAAAAGCCCCCAAGGAACCTCTGATTAAGTCCTCCGCGGATTGCGTTGCTGGCAAAATACGGATGGATGCGAGGCGCGCGATGAAGGTCGTACTCGAAGTACGACACCGAGGAGGGCCCGCGTAGCGTCGCACCTGCGAAGCTGTGCAGCGGAGCGGGCCAGCGCTCGCCTTCGCGGTCGCACGTACCCGAGGCTCCACCCTCCGGCGAGCACGCTGCAGACGCCGCATTTTGCCGCAACCCGCAGGGACGGGGGCTGCCGCGACACGGTGAGCGAAGCTTGGGGTGCGGGAGCGGCAGCATGAGCGCCCCATCGAACGGCGCCTCTTGCGGTAGCTTGCGCCCCTTCCCGCGTCAGGCCCGCCGACACGGCGTTGACGGAGCCATCCGGAGCGGAAGGCGGGCCAATGGCGCGCTTCCCGCAAACAGCTGGCTTTGCCAGTAACGTGTCCGCGCGCCCTACGCGAGTCCGAGTCCGGGGCGCCCGGGCGCATGGCTGTTCGTCGCTGGTTTGGCCTCCACCAAACGGCGCTCCTCATGCCTCGCCCTGCACCCGGATTGCAACACCGTCGCAACCGCGCGGGACTTAATCAGAGGTTCCCTAGCGGGGCTTCCCCATTGTAACTGCGTTTGGTTACTTGGTCGCGGTGACGTCGATGTCTACCCGGCGGTCAGGCTGCAGGCAATCAATGAGATCCCTGCGATTGAGGCCTTTGCATTGATCAGGGGTGGTCACCGGCTGGGTTGCACCCTTACCCTCGCTGTGAATCTTTTGCGGCGGGATGCCGTGATTAATAAGATAGGATTTAGCCGCCTCGGCGCGCTCTTCGGAAAGCTTTTGATTATAGGCGGGCGAGCCCAATCGGTCGGCGTGGCCGACCACGGAAATATGGTCATATTGCGCGCCCTGCAGTTGGTCGGCGATCTCGCTCAACAGCAGCCGGCCGCGCGGGCGCAGCACTGCCTTGTTGAAATCGAACAACGCGTCGGCGGAAAGCGAAATATGTTCCGGCGGCGGTGGCTGGACTGGCGCTGCGGCTATTACCGGTGCTGGCTCGGGAGTCGACGGCGGCTCGGCAACCAGGGGCGGTGGTGGCGGTGGCTCGCACACCTCTTTCGGCATCAGATTCTTGTCACATGCACAGCCGACCGGGAACTGCGCCCCGGGTAGCACGGTCTCTGCCGCAAGCTTTGGTGTCCAGAAGCCGGTCCTCCAGCACAGGCCGGTGCCGCTACGGGCGAGAACTCCACGTTGATCGATCAGATAAGGTATGACGCCGCTTGGGGTTTGCGCGAGGGCTGCCGAGGCGCCCATGCCTAGTGTTGCTACTGCGGCCACGACAAAAACCGGCTTTGAAAATTGTCCAATCATAAATTTCCCCTTTCTAATTGATTTGAAACTATCGTTAGATCAGCGTGGAAAAGAAGATGGAGGGAAACGGCTCCTTAGTGCTCATAGTACTACAAATTCCCATTTTTTTGCAATTTCAGACCCTGTTTTTCGGTGTCCTCGCGGGGCTTCAGATACACGCTACTTGGCCTTAACCCTTCGCGCATGATAAAATTTATAAATTTAATTTGCTGCAATTTCAGTCCTAATAATCATCTAAAAAACACCACATTTCATGGACCAATTCGCCAAAGAAACCCTGCCGGTCAGCCTGGAAGAAGAGATGCGCCGCTCCTACCTCGATTACGCGATGAGCGTGATCGTGGGGCGGGCGCTGCCGGATGTGCGCGACGGCTTGAAACCGGTGCACCGCCGCGTGCTGTTCGCCATGCACGAGGCGAACAACGTGTGGAACCGGCCGTATGTGAAGTGCGCGCGCATCGTCGGTGACGTGCTCGGCAAATATCATCCGCACGGCGACGCGGCCACTTATGAAGCGCTGGTGCGCATGGCGCAGGATTT
Source organism: Burkholderiales bacterium (assembly GCA_035543335.1). Classification (NCBI taxonomy): domain Bacteria; kingdom Pseudomonadati; phylum Pseudomonadota; class Betaproteobacteria; order Burkholderiales; species Burkholderiales bacterium. The sequence goes on along the minus strand of DASZZH010000017.1, from coordinate 2,663 downwards.
TTCCATGCGCTACACGCTGATTGACGGGCAGGGCAACTTCGGTTCGGTGGACGGCGATGCGCCGGCGGCCTACCGCTATACCGAATGCCGCATGGAGCGGATTTCCTCGGAGATCCTGGCGGACATTGACAAGGAAACCGTGGATTTTGCGCCCAATTACGACGGCAAGGAGCAGGAACCCGCCGTTCTGCCGACCCAGGTTCCCAATTTGCTGATCAACGGCTCCTCGGGCATCGCGGTGGGCATGGCGACCAACATCCCGCCGCACAACTTGAACGAAGTGGTTAACGCCTGCCTTGCGCTGCTCAACCATCCGGAGACGAGCATCGATGAGCTGATTGAAATGATCCCGGCCCCCGATTTCCCGACCGCCGGTATTATTTACGGCGTCGCCGGCGTGCGCGAAGGTTACCGTACCGGGCGCGGGCGAGTGGTGATCCGCGCCCGCACGCATTTCGAGGAAATGGACAAGGGCAACCGCCAATTGATCGTAATTGACGAGCTGCCCTACCAGGTGAACAAGGCGGCGCTCTTGATCCGCATCGGCGAACTGGTGCGTGACAAGAAGCTCGAAGGTATCTCTGATTTGCGCGACGAATCCGACAAATCGGGCATGCGTGTGGCGATCGACCTCAAGCGCGGCGAAAACCCCGAAGTCGTGCTGAACAACCTGTATAAGGAAACACAGATGCAGGACACGTTCGGCATGAATATGGTGGCGCTGGTCGACAACCAGCCGCGCGTGCTGAATCTCAAGAACCTGCTCGAGCTGTTTTTGCGCCATCGACGCGAGGTGGTGACGCGGCGCACGGTGTTCGAACTGCGCAAGGCGCGCGAACGGGCGCATATCCTCGAAGGCCTGGCGGTGGCGCTTTCCAACGTGGACGAAGTCATCGAGCTCATCAAGAAGGCGGAATCGCCGGCGGTGGCGAAGACGCAGTTGATGGCGTGCTTTTGGCGCTCGAAGCTCGTTGAAGACATGCTGCACCGCGCCAGCTCCGACGCTTCGCGTCCCGAAGGCCTGTCGCCCGAATTCGGGCTGCGCAAACAGGGGTATTACCTGTCTGATGCGCAGGCGCAGGCGATTCTGGAATTGCGCCTGCAGCGCCTGACCGGTTTGGAGCAGGAAAAAATCATTTCCGAATACAAGGAGGTGATCGAAAAAATCACCAACCTCATGGATATCCTGGCGAAACGCGAGCGTATCACCCAGATCATCACCGGAGAATTGAATGCCGTTAAAGAGCAGTACGGCGACCAGCGCAGGAGCGAAATCGTGATGGACACGCAGGACCTGAGCATGGAAGACCTGATCGCGCCGGAGGACGTGGTGGTGACGCTTTCGCACGGCGGCTACATGAAATCGCAGCCGGTTGCGGATTACCGCGCGCAGAAGCGCGGCGGCCGCGGCAAGCAGGCGGCGACCACCAAGGAAGACGATTTCATCGACTCCCTGTTCATCGCCAACACCCACGACTACATCCTGTGCTTCTCCAACCGCGGCCGGGTGTACTGGCTCAAGGTTTACAACGTGCCACAGGGCAGCCGCGTCAGCCGCGGCAAGCCCATTGTCAACCTGGTGCCGTTGATGGAGCACGAGAAAATCACCGCGGTGCTGCCAATCAAGGAATTCGATGACGAGCATTTCGTATTTATGGCAACCGCCAAGGGCACGGTAAAGAAGACCGCGCTTTCCGCATTTTCACGGCCGATGGCGAAGGGCATCATCGCCGTCAACCTCGAAGACGGCGATTACCTTATCGGCGTGGCGCTCACCAACGGCGGGCGGGACATCATGCTGTTCTCCGACGGCGGCAAAGCGGTGCGCTTTGACGAAAAAGAAGTGCGGGCGATGGGGCGCAATGCAGCGGGCGTGCGCGGCATGAAGCTCACCGGGGACCAGCGCGTCATTTCGCTCCTGACTGCGGAGAATGAGAATCAGTCGGTGCTGACGGCGACGGAGAACGGCTACGGCAAGCGCACTCCAATTGCCGAATACACTCGCCACGGCCGCGGCACGCAGGGCATGATCGCCATTCAGACCTCGGCGCGCAATGGCAAGGTGGTGGTGGCGACGCTGGTTGACAAGGAAGATGAAATCATGCTGATTACCACCGGCGGCGTGCTGATCCGCACCCGCGTTTCCGAAATTCGCGAAATGAGCCGCTCCACCCAAGGCGTGACGCTGATCAATCTCGGTGAAGGCGAAAAACTGGCGGGATTGGGAAAAGTCGCGGAGAGCGATGAAGAGGAAGGAACCCCTGATTAAGTCCTCCGCGGATTGCGTTGCGGGTAAAATGCGGATGGATGCAAGGCGCGCGACGAAGGTCGTAGTCCGGACTACGACACCGAGGAGGGCCCGCGCAGCGTCGCACCTGCGAAGCTGTGCAGCGGAGCGGGCCAGCGCTCGCCTTCGCGGTCGCACGTGCCGAGGCTCCACGCTCCGGCGAGCACACTGCAGACGCCGCATTTTGCCGCAACCCGGAGGGACGGGGGCTGCCGCGACACGGTGAGCGAAGCTTGGGGTGCGGGAGCGGCAGCATGGGCGGCCCATCGAACGGCGCCTCTTGCGGCAGCTTGCGCCCCTGCCCGCACCACGCTGCGCGAGACCGAGTCCGGGGTGCCCGTGCGCATGGCGTTGTTGTTCGTCGCTGGTTTGGCCT
>DASZZH010000016.1 GCA_035543335.1 Burkholderiales bacterium | reverse complement strand
CCTCACTTCGCCCCCGTACTTCTTCGCCAGCACCATGGTCATCGCCGCCGTCAGCGTCGTCTTGCCATGATCCACATGCCCAATCGTCCCCACGTTCACGTGCGGCTTGGTCCGCTCAAACTTGCCTTTTGACATGATGATTACCTTTGTTTACCGATTATCAATTCCCAAACAAAAAATTCTGGTGCCGCTGGCGCGGATTGAACGCGCGACCTCTCCCTTACCAAGGGAGTGCTCTACCACTGAGCTACAACGGCGTCATCTGTCTGCCCGCACCCGCTTAAGTCGTTTGGTTCGCGCCCCTCTGCTCCGGGATGACTGGAGCGGGTGAAGGGAATCGAACCCTCGTCGTAAGCTTGGAAGGCTTCTGCTCTACCATTGAGCTACACCCGCGCGATGTTCGTCCAACCTGCTTCGACCAGCTCTGCCCGCCGCAATCTTCAAGCCAAACTGAATGGTGGAGGGGGAAGGATTCGAACCTTCGAAGGCAGAGCCGTCAGATTTACAGTCTGATCCCTTTGACCGCTCGGGAACCCCTCCGCAACGAAACCTTGAATTATCCCAATTCCCTGTAGAAATGTCAATTTAGCTCTCGACTTGGCGGTGTATCAGTTTGAAATTTTTAGGTCAAAACGTGAGGGAAAATGGCGTGATGTTCCAAACTGGAACATGTCTTAATTATGAGGATAGTGAATGCACCCTAAACTGAAGGCGGGGGACAAAATATGCGCGCATTGTCCTTGCCGTACACCTTTTATAGCCGATCCGACGACTATTCAGCGTGCAAGAGAATTGATTTTTGAACCACCGCTTGATGAGGGTATTCGAGAGATCGTCTTGACTTTGGTCGCTCACGGTGTCGAGACATACGAATCATGTCAAGGTGGAGAAGGACATGGCTCTCCTCTTCCCTTCGTTCGTTTTGAGGGAAACTTATCGGAGGGGCTTAGAGCGCTCTCTGTAGCAATAGCGTATGGATTCCCAATATCCAATCTAATGCGCGTCTGGTCGATTGACGGAGGTATGCTACATGGACCGTGGTGGGAGATGATATTTGTTCCTTCAACCTTCCCTAAGAAGTGAGCCGGAGATTAGCGCCCTTGGTTATTAAGTTGCTGGCAGTCGTGACACAGTCGATAACCACCGGTGCCCTGACGGCGCTCGTACAGGGGAATGTCGCGCCCCGGAGGACATGCGCTGTTGTTATGGTGCACGCGGTTTTCGGGTGGTTTTTTGACCTCATTGACTGAGTAGAACGCTGGTGTAAATGGCATTGGAGGCACTCCTTATTTGCGAGTTGGTCAACGGAAATGATGCGATAACAATAGCAAGAATAATTATACACTTTTGGAAAACTTAATTAGCCAAATTAGCAATTTCCTCAAGCGTCCAAACGTGATCGGCAATGCCAGCTTCCATTGCCGGGGTGACACGCAGGGTTTTATGGATACGCCCGAAGTTGTAGTACATGTAATGAATTGCCACCGCGTACTCGTGGTTCTCGATTTTCTTTGAAAACCCATTAGTCAGGCGTGTGAATCGGCGCATAGACATACGCATCGTTAGATTCTGGCGCTCAATGAAGCTTGTAGAAACGTGTTTCTCATTGGGATTGCCACAGACCGCACCCTTGATCGCGCCACAACATTCCCCTGGACTATAACGGCGTGCTTCTTCTTTACCTTGCGGTGTACCGTAGAGCTTCACCAACATGGAGTAATCAATGTTTGAACCAAAGGCCGATTCAACAGCGTACAAATAGGCTCTGTGCCCGTCGCTGGTCAGCTGAATACGATTAGCTAGACGTGATGCTAGATCGCCGATGAACATGTTCGCATATTCGGCATCGCGTTGCCCGACTAGCCAGCTTGGAACCAGCTTAGTATCAGCATCAAGGCCGACCCAAGTAAACACGTCGCCATAGCCGAGAATGCCGCGCTTATCATTAGAGACGTTCTTCGCTTTGGCGTAGCAGAAAGACCAAATTTCGTCCACTTGCACGCGCTTGCAAGGCAGCTTCTGAAACACCTTGTCCTGATAGTCAGAGCAAGCAATACCCAAATCAACTAGCAGCTTCACGACTGTGTTAATGCTCACTCCCACCATCCGGGATGTGGCGCGCATTGAGTTGCCTTCTACAAGGCAGGAAAGGATTTTGGCGCGGTCTTTTAGGCTTAGGCGGTTCACGGCATATCTCACTTGACATGCCGACTATACTATGCTACATTTAGCTTGTCAACTAAATCTTTTAATATATATAATTCTATTATTTGGAGTAATACCTTATGAATCCTCCTGCCGCTCAGAAGTTTGAGAACCCATTTAGGCCAGGTGCCGGCCACATGCCGCCATATCTCGCGGGTCGGAAGCATGAAGAGAACGAATTTAGAAAGCTACTTAAACAGGAGACCATTCTTCAAAACCTCATCCTGACTGGTCTTCGCGGAATTGGTAAGACTGTTTTGCTGGAAACGTTTAAACCTCTTGCTATTCAGGAAGGATGGCTTTGGGTCGGTTCTGATTTATCCGAATCAGCAAGTGTCAGCGAAGAAAGTCTTGCAACGCGCATGCTCACAGACCTAGCCGTAGTTACCTCCACAATCCCTGTCGAGCTTGATGAAGCGGAAAAGATCGGCTTCGTAAAAGATTCTCGAAAGAGAACGCAACCTATGAGCTATGCGATGCTGCACGGACTCTATAACCAAACCCCTGGTCTTGTCTCTGACAAGATTAAAGGAGTGCTTGAATTTGTGTGGAAGGAGCTATCAAAGATGGGCCGAAAAGGAATCATATTCGCATACGACGAGGCACAAAATTTGTCTGACCTTGCACCCAAAGAGCAATACCCTCTTTCAATGCTCCTTGACGTTTTTCAGTCGATTCAAAGAAAGAATATCCCATTTATGTTAGCCCTTACGGGGCTTCCCACTTTATTTCCCAAATTAGTGGAAGCGAGAACGTTCTCTGAGCGTATGTTTCACGTTGTTGTTCTGAATCAACTGGATGAGGCCAATAGCAGAGATGCAATTCTCATCCCTATCAAAAAAGCTGGCTGCCCCGTGTCATTTAATGATGATTCTGTAACTACAATCTATCAAATCTCAGGAGGCTACCCATTCTTTATTCAATTCATTTGCAAAGAGGTCTATGACATTTGGACTCAGAATCCTAAAGTTACGGTGCCTGTCGATGCGCTAATCAGAAAGCTGGATTCGGATTTTTTTGCTGGTAGATGGGCTAAGGCAACAGACCGAGAAAGAGACTTGCTATTTATCGCAGCGAGTCTGCCGAACTGTGATGCTGAATTTACAGTACAAGATATTGTTGCTAGTTCTAAAGCCCAACATCACAAGCCGTTTAGTAGCAGCCACGTTAACCAAATGTTCAATTCATTGATTGAGGCTGGACTCGTCTACCGAAACCGATACGGCAAATATTCCTTTGCCGTTCCCCTCCTAGGACAGTTTATTAGTAGACAAGCAGAACAGGCGGGTTAACTTTTTCGACCTTTTGTGGCTGTTTTCTTTTTTGATCTCACACGCGTATTCCGTGTTTTGGCCGCCCCAGTTGATAAGTCCACAATCAACTTGGCAAGCTGGCTCGGATCGCGTGGGCGTTTGGGGCGTGATGCCATGCCCCATTTTACAGGGCTTCTGCATAAGGCGCATCATAGGTCAAATTCAAAGTGAGACACTACCCTCGACTTACACGAGTTAAGCGCGCATTCCAAACCTTAAATTTCCGTCCGTTTGCCTCTGCAATCGCCAAAACCAGTCAAAGGCGGCCTTTAAATTTCAAAATCGCTTCCCGATTCGCTACAATTCCCGCTTCCAGATCAAAGCACCCCGCCCTCACGGGCCAAGCCCATGGATGACATACCAACACTGCGCCGCATACTCAAGCAAAATAAGACTGTAGCCGTGGTGGGGCTTTCGGCAGACTGGTACCGTCCCAGCTATTTCGCCGCGAAATACTTGCTTGACCACGGTTTTACGGTAATCCCGGTCAACCCGAACCATCCTAAAGTGCTGGGGCTCAAGTGCTATCCCAGCTTGTACGACATCCCGCAAAAAGTGGATATCGTTGATTGCTTCCGCAAACCCGAAGACATCCCGCCGCTCGCCGATGCTGCGATTGCCATCGGCGCCAAAGTGCTGTGGATGCAGCTTGGCATCATCAACGAAGCGGCCGCGGAGAAAGCCAGGAAAGCCGGACTGGAAGTGGTGATGAACCATTGCATCAAGATCGAGTACGCGCGGCTCTTCGGGGGCTTAAGTTTTGTGGGCGTGAACACCAAAATCATTTCCGCCAAGCGGCCGCTATGGCTGCCCTATTGATCCGAGGTTTCATCCCGCTATTGGCCATTCTCGCCTCTCCGGCGGCGCACGCTCGGGACGAGTTTGAGTTCCTGCGGCAGCGGATGGTGCAGGAAATCGCGGCGATGACCACTGACACCGGTTTTGAGACCGGCAGAACAGCGCTTGTCGAACGGGTGCTCACGGCGATGCGAAAAGTCGAACGCCATAAATTTGTGCCGCCGGGCGAGGTTGTCAACGCCTACCAGAACCGCCCGCTTCCCATTGGCCATGGCCAGACCATATCCCAGCCCTATATCGTCGCGCTGATGACCGATCTCATGCGAGTGGAACGAAATCATGCCGTGCTCGAAATCGGCACCGGCTCGGGATATCAGGCGGCAATCCTCGCTGAACTTGCCAAAGCGGTCTACACCATTGAAATCATCGAGCCGCTCGGAATGCAGGCTCAAGAGCGCTTGCGAAATTTAGGTTACCGCAACGTGCAAACCACTGTCGGGGACGGCTATTACGGCTGGGAACAGCATGCGCCTTTCGATTCGATCATCGTCACCGCGGCAGCGAGCCATATTCCACCGTCGCTGGTCAAGCAGCTCAAGCCGGGCGGCAGAATGGTGATTCCGGTGGGGACGCAGTTTCTCACCCAGTACTTGATGCTGGTGGAAAAAAATCAGGATGGCACGGTTTCAAGCAAACAAATTCTCCCGGTGAGGTTCGTCCCGCTGACCGGTGGACACTAATTCCAACCCCTCCCCGCCGTTATTTTCGATCTCGCTGCTCTCGTCAGCGGTACTCGGCTATGAAATCCTGCTGATGCGGCTGTTGTCCATCATCCAGTGGCATCACTTCGCCTACATGATCATCAGCATCGCTCTCTTGGGTTATGGAGCGAGCGGCGCCATAGTGAGCCTCGCGCAACACAAACTTAAGCAGCGCTTTGCTTACGTTTTCGTGACGTGTGCCGTGCTGTTTGGAATTTGCGCGGTGGGGTCTTTCCTCCTGGCGCAGCGGGTGCCGTTTAATCCCCTAGAATTTTTGTGGGACCCCCGCCAGCCTTATTATCTGCTGCTGATATACCTGCTGCTTTTTCTCCCTTTTTTCTTCGCCGCGATCTGCATCTGCCTTACTTTTTCTGTGTTCCGCGATCACATTCATCGCATATACAGCTTCGACATTCTCGGCGCAGGCGCGGGGAGTCTTGGCATCATTGCCGCGCTCTTTGTTTTTTCCCCTCTCGGCGCGCTGAAGCTATTGGGCGCGGCGGGATTTGCGGTCGCGGCGCTGGCCTGCGTGGAATGCAAGCTGCGTCCGCGCTGGCTGCCTGCGTTGTTATCGCTGGGCGCGGTGCTGATGCCGCTGGCTTGGCCCGTGGATTTGAGCGGACTGCGTCTTTCTCCCTATAAGGGATTGAGCCAAGCCTTGCAAGTGAAGGACGCGCGGATAATCGAGCAGGTTTCCAGCCCTCTGGCTCTCATCACCGTGGTTGAAAGTCCGCTGATTCCGTTTCGTCATGCGCCTGGCTTGAGTTTGAACGCCAGCGGCGAGCCGCCGCCGCAATTGGGGATTTTCAGCGACGGCGACTCGATGAGCGCGCTCAACCGTTATGAAGAACGACCCGAGACCTTGAGCTATCTCGACTATCTCACTTCCGCGCTACCCTATTATCTTTTCGATAATCCACGAGTTTTGGTGCTGGGGGCTGGAGCCGGCGCGGATGTGTTGCAGGGGATTTATCACCGGGCCAAGCAAATTGACGCGGTTGAACTCAATCCGCAGGTGGTGGATGTGGTGCAGCACAGATTCGCCGGTTTTTCGGGAAAACCCTACAGCGCACCGGGGGTTCGGATATTTGTCGCAGAGGCGCGCGGTTTTGTCGCGGCAAGCCGCGAGCATTACGATCTTATCCAGGTTGCGCTGGTTGATGCCTTCGGCGCTTCGTCCGCGGGTCTTTATGCGCTATCCGAAAGCTATTTATACACTATTGAGGCGTTCCAGGATTATCTTCGCCATTTGCGGCCAGGCGGAATGTTGGCGCTGACACGCTGGGCCACGCTTCCACCGCGCGATGCGCTCAAACTCTTCGCCACTGCAGTCACCGCTCTGGAGCGGGACGGAGTTTTGCAGCCCGGAAAGCGGCTCGCTCTCATCCGCGGCTGGAAAACCAGTACTCTTCTAGTGAAAAACGGCGAGTTCAGCGAGCCCGAGATCACCGCGATCAAAACCTTTTGCCGCGCCCGCTCTTTCGATACGGAATATTACCCGGGAATAGACGAGTCTGAAGCCAACCGTTACAACGTTCTGGAACAGTCGTATTTTTTTGATGGCGCGCAGGCGCTGCTCGGCACGCAAAGCCAGGATTTCCTGGAACGCTACAAGTTTGACGTCGCGCCAGCCAGTGACGATAAGCCCTATTTCTTCCACTTTTTCAAATGGCGCGTGCTGCCTGAACTCCTTTCACTAAAGGACCGTGGCGGGCTGCCGTTGTTGGAATGGGGTTATCCCCTGCTCGTCGCCACTCTCGCTCAGGCGCTGCTGGCAAGCCTAGTGCTGGTTATCGTTCCGCTTTCGGTGATGGAATTGCGCCGGGAAAAAACGGCGGTGCACGCAGTTTCGCGCTTCCGCGTTGGCTGGTATTTCCTAGCCGTCGGCCTTGCCTTCATGTTCATAGAGATCGCCTTCATCCAGAAATTCATCCTGTTCTTGAGCTATCCGATTTACGCCGTGGCGGTGGTGCTGTGCGCGTTTTTGATATTCGCGGGTTTAGGCAGCCGTTTCTCCCGGCATGTAGTGCAAAAAATCCAAACCATGCCGTTTTGGCCGGTGGCATGGGTGGTGTTTGCGATTTGCCTGGTGGCAGTCGTCTACCTCGCGGCCCTTCCGCTTCTGTTCAAGCAATTCATAGGCCTCCCAGACACGGCAAAAATCGCGATCTCTGTTGCTCTCATCGCGCCTCTCGCTTTTCCCATGGGAATGCCTTTTCCCTTGGGGCTTGGCTCCGTAGCCGGCCACTCGGCACAACTCGTGCCCTGGGCCTGGGGTATCAACGCCTGCGCTTCGGTGGTGGGCGCGATTCTCGCCACGTTGCTCGCGATCCATCTCGGATTTACTGTAGTGGTCGTTGTGGCGCTTGGTTTTTATGTATTGGCGGCAGCATCGTTTCCTCAATTGGATGCTGTAAAATCACTATCTACGTTCAAGAGGAATCGCTTTCATGACTGACAGAAAATTCGGGATCGAAACGCTGTGCCTGCATGCCGGACAGCTCCCCGACCCCGCCACCGGTTCGCGCGCGGTGCCGATTTATCAAACTACTTCTTACGTATTCGACAGCGCCGATCACGCCGCAAGCCTTTTTAACCTGCAAACCTTCGGCAACGTCTACACGCGGCTGATGAATCCCACTACCGCGGTGTTCGAGGAGCGCATGGCGGCGCTGGAAAGCGGCCGCGCGGCACTGGCAACCGCTTCCGGCATGGCAGCGCAGATGACCGCGATTTTCACCCTGCTTGAGCAAGGCGACGAGCTGGTCTCCGCGAGTACTTTATACGGCGGCACCTATTCGCAGTTTGAAGTGAGCTTCAGAAAGCTCGGCATCAACACCCGGTTCGTCCATCCCGACGATCCGCAGAATTTCAAAAAAGCGCTCACCAAAAAAACCAAAGCGATTTATGCCGAGACCATAGGCAATCCGCTTATCAATGTGCTCGACATCGAAGCCGTCGCCGCTATTGCCAGAGACGCGGGTATCCCGCTCATCATCGACAACACCTTTGCTTCGCCCTGTCTGTGCCGGCCGATCGAACACGGCGCGGACATCGTAGTGCATTCGGCAACCAAATACATCGGCGGCCACGGCACCACCATGGGCGGAGTGATCATCGAGTCGGGGAAATTTCCCTGGAACAACGGCAATTTCCCGGGCATGACCGAGCCTTCGCGCGGCTACCACGGCGTTATTTTCCATGAAACTTTCGGGGATTTCGGCTACACCATGAAAGCACGCATGGAAACGCTGCGCACTTTCGGCCCGACGTTGTCACCGTTCAATTCATTCCTGTTGTTGCAAGGTTTGGAAACTTTGCACCTGAGGATGGAGCGCCACTGCGAAAACGCCTTGGCCGTTGCCAAATTCCTGCAAGACCACCCGCTGGTGACCTGGGTGAATTACCCGGGGCTGCCGGACAACCCATATCACGCATTGGTAAAAAAATACCTGCCGAAAGGCGCGAGCGGCATTCTCACTTTCGGCATCAAGGGCGGCGAGGCGGCGGGCATCAAGTTCATCGAGGCCGCGCAATTCCTGAGCCACCTTGCCAACGTGGGTGACGCCAAAACGCTGGTGATTCACCCCGCTTCGACCACCCACCGCCAGCTTTCGGAAGAAGAACAAATCGAGGCCGGCGTCACGCCCGACATGATCCGCATCTCGGTCGGATTGGAAACCCTCGACGACATTCTCTGGGACATCGACCAGGCGCTGAAAAAATCGCAGCAGGCCTGACCACCCGCCTAGCGGATGCGCTTCACGCTATAACCTTCCTCAATCACGTCCTTGAAATAGCTCGCCATGGCAGGCGCCACCATCAGCCGGCGGTAAATCTCCCACGAAACCCGCGAATACTGATAAATACCGCCGTGGGTAAACTCGATTTTCAGGAACTGCTCGCGTGCCTCGTAACCCACCGAGCGGATGCTGCCGGAATTGACGCTTTTGCGCTCCATAAAGCATTCCTCCTTAGTTTATTATTTTACCAAGACTTGCCCAATCCCTTGAAAAACCGCCCTTTGCACCCATATTGGATAACTAAATGCGGACTGGAACGCTAAATGCTTTAGTTACGCTGAAAGCCTTTCAGCCTGCGCATGAAATATGAGGTGTTGCTATGAACTCAATGAATGTTGTGTACAGCAGCCCGCACTATTACGTGGCGGAATACCCCGGCCAAAACGGATTTGAGCTGATTAACCGGCAGCACGGCATGGGGACTTTCTTGCGCGGCGACATCGCCTCGGCTTTCCGCCAATCGCTGGCGAACGTGATAGCGGTGAGTCCCTCAGCCGAAATCGTCGATGAATTTCTGGGCAATTTCGACGGGCTGATGAATCAACCCACGGTCTATCACTGAAACCTTCGGCCTGCCGATGCGAGCGGCGGGCCGTCCTCCTTCTTTTCTCTCGACCCTGAACCTGTGCTACCATCTAGCATGATGGTCTTAACAAAATCCCGGAAAACCGGCAGAGTTAGACCATGAAAATTTGGCAGCTTGCCAGCTTGCTCGCGGTTTCAATCTTCCCGGCAATATCGTTTGCCGCTGCCAACACTTTGCCCAACATGCAGGAAGGCTTGTGGGAAATCACCACCAAGATAGAAATTTCCGGCATGCCCAAAAACCTGCCCGCACACACCGTACAGCACTGCGTCACTAAAAAAGACATTGAACAAGGCCGCGGCAAAATCCATCAGCCGGATAGCCGCAACAAAAACTGCCAGGTCAAGGACTACAAGGTCGAAGGCAACAAAGCGAGCTGGAGCCTTGTCTGCACCGACCCCAACCCCATGACCGGGAATGGCACCGTCACTTACAACGGCGACAGCTTCGCCGGCGGCACCAAAATGAAAATCGGTGACAAAGGCCGGGAAACGGAAATGACTCAGACCTTCAGTGGCAAACGTATGGGAGAATGCAAAAAGTAAAATCGCAAGCCGGAAATAAAACAGCCCGCTCAGGCGGGCTGTTTTATTATAAGCGTTAGAGAACCTCTGATTAAGTCCATCACGTACGCGACGGTGTGCAATCCGGGTGCAGGGCGAGGCGTAAGGAGCGCCGTTTGGTTGATGCCAAACCAGCGACGAACAACAAAGCCATGCGCACGGATTGCCCCGTCCCTTCGGGTTGCGGCGACTGAGCGGCCATCTGCGGCGTTGCTCGGGCTTGCGTTATGACTTGATAGCGCTACGCCCTCGCGTCTAGCATCTGGCCGCCTCTCGCCTGCAACGCGTCACGCGCGGGACTTAATCAGAGGTTCCTTATTACTTGGTTTTCGACGGTTCCTGCTTCGGTTGGCGCGGCGACATAATGATGGTGGCGTGTGAGCCGCCAAACGTCTCGCCTTCGATTTGTATTGAAGCGATGCGATCCGCGCGCGAGAAAGTCATATTGGTCACCTTTCCCTGCGCCATAGTAATCAGCTCCCAGCCGAACGAAGGCATCTGATTCTGGTAAAAAACCGTCGCTTCATTCGCCGCCAAACCCACCTTAAGCACCGCGCGCCCCAGCCAGTGGTCCGCGGGGCCGAGAATCAATGATTTGTCGGAATCGAGCTTGGCGCCATTGGGAATCGGAATATCTGTTAGTGGCTGGAACTTGCCGGGCTCGGCGTTTTCAGCTGCGGCCGAGGTGGTCAGAGTGGGGTTGTTGCTGCAGCCGGCTAGAAAGGCCACAACCCAAATTGCGGTGACAATGAAGGTGGGGCGTCGGCTGTTTTTCATGCGGTTAAATTTATAGCACAAACCGGACAACACAACCAGCATTGCGTTACTGGACAATTAACGTTGATAAGTCCCGATCAATTCGGCTTTCGCCAAGGTATGCCCTTGCATCGCTTTCTCCACCGCCGCTTTGGTCGGTTTGCCCAAATCCGGCAAGGCCGCATCGAGCGCGTAGAGCTTGTGAAAATAACGATGGCGGCCGATCGGCGGACAGGGGCCGCCGTAACCCGTGCGCTGCCAGTCATTCAATCCTGGTATTGTTCCGGCCGGCAGGCTTTTGATCGCTTCAGCCAAACTGTTGGCAGCAGCAGGAATGTTGTAAAGCACCCAGTGTACCCAGGTCATCCGCGGCGCAGCGGGATCCGGCGCATCGGGGTCATCGACAATCAGGACCAAGCTTTTTGCCCCCGCCGGCACACCCGACCATGCGAGCGGCGGAGAAATGTCTTCGCCGTCGCAGGTGTATTTTTTGGGAATGGCGCCGTTGTGGCTGAAAGCCGAAGACGACAAAGTCATGGCCATGGCATTACCCTCCTTGCCGTTCGCGGGGAAAGCCATCTTAGTGGCGCCCGCCGCAAAGATAGCGAACCCCAGTATTCCCGCCAAAATAAATTTCGTATACCGAGCAGTCACCGAAAGCAAGGTTACAACCGTCAAGGCGAAACTGCAATGTGAGTGGGCCCGGCTGGAATCGAACCAGCGACCAAAGGATTATGAGTCCTCTGCTCTAACCGACTGAGCTACAGGCCCGTGTAGTGGGAAGTAAAAAGTAGTGACGGGGTTGCACTTCAACCCCGCCCTCTTCCGCGGAGGAAGAGGGAAATGATGTTTAGTTCTCCTGATCGAGAAAACTGCGCAGCCGCTCCGAGCGCGAGGGATGGCGCAGTTTCCGCAGCGCCTTCGCTTCTATCTGGCGGATGCGCTCGCGGGTGACGTCGAACTGCTTGCCAACCTCTTCCAGCGTGTGGTCGGTGTTCATCTCGATGCCGAAGCGCATGCGCAGCACCTTGGCTTCGCGCGGGGTTAACGTGTCCAGCACGTCCTTGGTGACGCCCCTCAGGCTGGCGTACACTGCCGCGTCGTTGGGCGCCATGGTCGCCGCGTCCTCGATGAAATCGCCAAGATGCGAATCGTCATCATCGCCGATCGGCGTCTCCATCGAAATCGGCTCCTTGGAAATCTTGAGGATTTTGCGGATTTTTTCCTCCGGCATCTCCATTTTCTCGGCCAGCGTCGCCGGATCGGGCTCCTGCCCGGTCTCCTGGAGGATTTTCCGCGAGATGCGGTTCATCTTGTTGATGGTCTCGATCATGTGCACCGGGATGCGGATGGTGCGCGCCTGGTCGGCGATGGAGCGCGTAATCGCCTGGCGAATCCACCAGGTCGCATAAGTTGAGAATTTATAACCGCGGCGGTATTCGAACTTGTCCACCGCCTTCATCAGGCCGATATTGCCTTCCTGGATGAGGTCGAGGAATTGCAGCCCGCGGTTGGTGTATTTCTTGGCAATCGAAATCACCAGCCGCAGATTGGCCACGGTCATCTCGCGCTTGGCGCGCCGTGCCTTCGCTTCGCCGGTGGACATCTGGCGATTGATTTCCTTCAGGTCCTTGATCGGGATACCGACCTTCGCCTGCAGCTTGAGCAATAGATTCTGCTGTTCGACAATCGCCGCTTCATAGCGCCCAAGCGCTTCGCTGTACGGCTTGCGACCCGCGACTTCGCTCTTCACCCAGTCGAGGTCGCCTTCGTTGCCAGGGAAAGTCTTGATGAAATAAGGGCGCGGCATGCTGGATTTGCTGACGCAAAGCTGCATGATTTCGCGCTCGTAGCTGCGAACTTCGTCCACCAGCCGGCGCAGGCTGTCGCACAGGGCCTCCACCTGTTTGGCGGTGAAGCGAATGCCCATAAATTCGTTGGAAATCCTTTCCTGCAGTTCCTTGTATAGCTTGTGGCGCGAGCCTTTTCTGGCGAGCACCTGTTGCATCTTGTGAAACGCCTGGCGAATCACCGCAAAGCGCTCCAGCGCTTTTCTTTTAAGAAGCTCAAGGCTTTCATTGGCGAGCGCGGCTGCGGCTTCCGGGTCCTCTTCCTCTTCATCAACGTCTTCGTCCTCGACTTCGGCTTCGGAAATGTCCTCGCCGATGACTTCGTCGGTTTCGGCGTCAATCAGGCCGTCAATCAGCTCGTCGATGCGCATCTCGCCGCGCTCGATCTTGGCGGCAAGCTCGAGAATTTCGGCGATAGTGGTGGGACAGGCGGAAATCGCCTGAATCATGTGCTTCAGGCCATCTTCGATGCGCTTGGCGATTTCGATTTCGCCTTCGCGCGTGAGCAGCTCCACCGAGCCCATTTCGCGCATGTACATGCGCACCGGATCGGTGGTGCGCCCGAATTCGGAATCCACGGTAGACAGCGCGGCTTCGGCCTCTTCCACCACGTCTTCGTCGGCGACCGGCGGCGCGGCATCGGACAGCAGCAGCACTTCGGCATCCGGCGCCTCGTCGTAGACCTGGATGCCCATGTCGTTAATCATGCTGATGATATTCTCGATCTGCTCGGCATCCAGCATGTCGTCCGGGAGGTGGTCGTTGATTTCGGCGTAAGTTAAATAGCCGCGCTCCTTACCCAGGACGATAAGGTTCTTCAGCCGCATGCGCCGCTGTTCGGCGTCGATCACTTGCGCTTGGAGCTTTTCACTTTCCTTCGCCATAACTTTCGTTTCCGCCGCTAAATTAAAAAGTTTACGATTATAAACTAAATCAAGCCGTCTTCCCGTTCTCCATAACCGCCGGCTCGCGCCGCAACAGCTGGCGGTAGAGCCGCTTTTCCTCGCTGCTCAAGCCCTGGCTCTTGGACTTGCTGGAAAGCTGCTCAATCCTCGCTTTGCGCTCCAGTTCCCCAAGCTGCGCCAGCGCCCCTTCGAATTCATGGGCCAAATCCTCTTTAGAGAGCTTCTTCTCTTCCCAGAGAAAAAGCTCTTTACCTACTTCCCGCATCAGTGCCTCATTGGGGGCGCCGCGGAACGCTTCCACGATGGCGGCGGCGCTCTGCAAATGCGGTTCTGTGTGCAGAATTTCAAGCAAGGCCTTAAGCGCCTGGAATTCGACCGGCGATTCCGGCAATACCGCGTTAAAGCGGCCGGCAAACTCGGGTTGGAACAGCAAAACCTGCAGCAGTTTTCGGGCAAGCGAAGGCAGCTTGCGCGTCACTTTTTGCGGCGTTTGCGCCCTCACCCGAGGTTTGATTAGGTAAAGCGACTCCAGTTCACTCTGACTTATCCCGGCGAGTTCGGCCAGGCGCTTTCTCAGCATCAAACCCAGCACCGGCGCGGTAATCAGCGTCACCAGCGGTCTTGCGCTTTGCAAGAAGCGCGCGCGGCCTTCCTCGCTTTTCATGTTCACGCGCGAAGTAAGCTCGCGCAGAAGCAAGGCCGAGAGCGGCAGCGCTTCTTTCAGCAGTTTTTCAAACCCGGCCTTGGCGTTTTCCCTGATAAAAGTATCCGGGTCGTGTTTTTCCGGCAGAAACAGGAAGCTCAAATTCTTGCCGTCCGCGACATAGGCGAGGCTGTTTTCCAGCGCGCGCCAGGCGGCGCGGCGGCCGGCCTCGTCACCATCGAAGCAAAACACCACGTTGTCAGTATGGCGCAGGAGTTTCTGCACCTGCATGCCGGTGGTGGCCGTTCCCAGCGTAGCCACCGCGCAGCCGATGTCATGCTGGGCCAATGCCACAACGTCCATGTAGCCTTCCACCACGATGCCTTTTCCCGCCTCGCGTATAGCTTTGCGCGCCTGATATAAACCATAGAGTTCGCGGCCTTTTTCAAAAAGCGGCGTCTCCGGCGAATTGAGATACTTGGGCTCTCCCGCATCCAGCACGCGCCCGCCAAAACCAATCACCGCGCCGCGTTCGCTCAAGATCGGGAACATGATGCGGTCGCGGAAAATGTCGTAGCGCCGGCCTTCTTCGCTCTCTTTCACCAGTCCGGTTTCGAGCAGGGTCTTCGCTGAATAATCGGGAAAAACAGCGGCGAGGTTTTGCCAGCCCGCGGGTGCATAACCGATGCCGAAGCGGGCGGCGATTTCACCGCTCAAGCCGCGGTTCTTGAGATAGGCAATGGCTTTTTCCGACTGCTTGAGTTGGGATTTGTAATACTGTGAGGCCTTGAGCATCAGCTCGGACCAATCCACCTCGTCATCGCGCTTGCGGCGCGGAGCATCGGATTTGTCTTCCACTACTTTCATGCCAGCCATCGCCGCCAGCTCGCGCACCGCCTCGGCAAAACCCATGCCGGTCTGCTCGATGAGAAAATCAATGGCGTTGCCGTGCGCGCCGCAGCCGAAGCAGTGATAAAACTGTTTGCTGGGGCTCACCGTGAACGAAGGGCTTTTTTCGCTGTGAAACGGGCAGCGCGCGACATAATTTGCTCCGGCCTTCTTGAGCGGCACGTGCCGTTCAACGACGGCAACGACGTCCACGCGGTTAAGCAGTTCACGAATGAAACTCTGTGCAATCACGATGGAAGGCCGGATAGATTGATCAGCATGCGCCTTCTCGACTCAGAGTGCTGCGGTGTCCTGGTCATACCAATCCCATTATAGGACACTTTTTCGCCCTCATCGGACGGCCGCACACTACTTATGCCGGCTTGGGAAACGGGGTCTTACAAAAAAAATGCGTGCCGGAAAAGTTGCGAAACAAAACAGGAATGGTTCTTGCTGGTCCGGTTGCAGACCGGCGCGCCCGGTTGCGCGTAGCGTTGTGCGGAACTGGGCGCAAGAGCTCCGCATTTACAACGATTTTACCGGTCGCCTGCCTCCGCTCCCGCACCCGGGCTTCGCCTACCGTGTCGCGGCGGCCAATCTCGCTTTGACCAGCGCCGAAACCCTGGCCATATCGGCTTTTCCCGCCAATTTAGGTTTCAGCACGGCCATCACCTTGCCCATATCTTGGATGCTGCTGGCGCCGCTCGCGCTCACCGCTTCCGCCACCGCCGCAGTGATTTCGGCTTCGCTCATCGCGGCGGGCATGTAGGCTTGCAGCACCGTGGTTTCGAATTTCTCAATGTCGGCCAAATCCTGACGGCCTGCCGCTTCGAATTGCCGGATGGAATCGCGGCGCTGCTTGAGCATTTTTTCAATGACGCTCACCACGGCGGCGGCGGTCAACTGGATGCGCTCGTCGACTTCGCGCTGCTGGATGGCGGCAAGCAGCAGCCGGATTGCCGAAAGACGCGCGCTGTCCTTGGCGCGCATTGCCACTTTCATGTCTTCGGTGATACGTTCTTTGAGCGACATAAATTCAGGATTCAGGATGCGGGATTCAGGATTTGGAACAAACCAGATAGAAAGCAATTCTGCAGGCGTAACCTACGCGCCCTGAATCCTGACTCCTTGGTTCCTGAATCCTAATAAAGCTTGGGCGGAAGCATTTGGCTGCGGAGCCGCTTGTAATGGCGTTTTACCGCAGCGGCGAGCTTGCGCTTACGCTCGGCGGTGGGTTTTTCGTAGAACTCGCGGGCGCGCAGCTCGGTAAGCAGCCCGGTTTTCTCAATTGAGCGCTTGAAACGGCGCAGCGCCACTTCAAACGGCTCGTTTTCCTTGACTCTGACGCTCGGCATAAAACTCCTTGGACTTCAAATTCAACAAACCGTGCATTGTAACAAGCATCTAGCGGTTTTGAAAGTATAATTAAGCTTTTTCATTTTGGAACGGCTCCATGCGGGTTCTGGGCATTGAAACCTCCTGCGACGAAACCGGGATTGCGCTCTACGACAGCGGGCGCGGCCTGCTGGCGCACGCGCTCTACTCGCAAGTGACGATGCACGACGAATACGGCGGGGTGGTGCCGGAACTTGCTTCGCGCGACCACATCCGGCGGGTGCTCCCGCTCACCCGGCAGGTTCTGGTTGAGGCTGGCTTAAGCCTGAATAATATTGACGCCATCGCCTATACCCGGGGCCCCGGGTTGGTGGGGGCGCTTTTGGTGGGAGCTAGCATCGCCGCCGCGCTGGGTTACGTGCTTAACAAGCCGGTGCTGGGCATTCATCATCTGGAAGGCCACCTGCTCTCGCCGCTGCTTTCCAGGCCTGCGCCTGAATTTCCCTTTGTCGCTCTGCTCGTTTCCGGCGGCCACACGCAGCTCATGCAGGTGAGCGGCGTCGGCCAATACGCGCTCCTGGGAGAGACCGTGGACGATGCGGCGGGAGAAGCGTTCGACAAAAGCGCCAAGCTGTTGGGCTTGGGCTACCCCGGCGGACCGGCGCTATCGCGCCTGGCTCAACAAGGCGACGCACGCCGCTACAAATTGCCGCGGCCGATGCTCGCGAGCGGCGACCTCAATTTCAGTTTCAGCGGGCTCAAAACTGCGGTGCGGATGCTGGTCAATCGAGAATCATCCAGCAAGCAAATACACGCCGATATCGCGGCGGCGGTTGAAGCAGCGATTGTCGAGGTGCTGGTAGCGAAGTCGCTTGCCGCGCTGGAGCAAACCGGATTGAAGCGGCTGGTGGTGGCAGGCGGCGTGGGTGCCAACCGCGGGCTGCGCGAGAAGCTCTCGGTGGAAACCGCGCGCAAGAGCATCCGCGTGTTTTATCCCGAACTGGAATTTTGCACCGACAACGGCGCAATGATTGCTTTCGCCGGCGCCCTGCGGCTCCAAAAAACAGGATTCGGGATTCGGGATTCGGGATTGAGGGGCTTCAGCGTCAAACCGCGCTGGGATCTGGAATTGCCGGAAGCAACCGCCGCTTGAGGAAGCCGGCGCTAGCCGGACTTTTTGAAGTCACTCTCAGTGCCGGCGATGAGGTTCTTAATATTCGACTTGTGGCGCCAGATGAGCAGCAGGCTCATACTTAAAACCGCCAGCGTGATGCTGCTCAAGCCGAAAACATAAAGCGAATAAACCGGCATGAGTGCCGCTGCGGTGAGCGCGGAAAGCGAGGAAATGCGCGAGATCACGAATACCATGATCCACGTCGCCAGCGTCGCCAGTCCCAGCCAAACATCCAACGCGAGCAATACACCCAGCGCGGTGGCCACGCCCTTGCCGCCTTGGAAGCGCAGGAAAATCGAATACAAATGACCGAGGAAAACTGCCAGCACAGCCGCCACGATCACCTCCTGGCTCAAGCCGTATTGCGGAGCGATAGATTTGGCCAGCCATACCGCTAGCCAGCCTTTCGCTGCGTCGCCTACCAGCGTCAACGCCGCAGCGGCTTTCTTGCCGGAGCGCAGCACATTGGTTGCGCCGGGATTCTTCGAGCCATAGCTGCGCGGGTCAGGCAGGTGAAAGAACTGACTCGTCAGAACGGCGAACGATACCGAGCCCAGCAGGTACGCGCCCATAACAATTACTATCGTCATCATGGCAAATATTCTACAATCCGCCTTTCCCGCCTGCCAGGCCCAAATACACGGTTGATCGCCGCATGGACATCATCTTCATACATGAATTCAAGATCGAGACCCTCATCGGTATTTACGAATGGGAGCTCAAAGTGCCGCAGACCATACAGCTCGACCTGGAAATCGGCATCCCGCAAAGCAAGGTGTACAAAACCGATTCGATCAACGACACCATTGATTACGGCAGGGTGGTGGCGCGCTTGCGGCAAACCCTGTCCGAGCAGCACTTCTCGCTGCTTGAGCGGCTCGCCGAACATCTCGCCGAGCTGATTATGAAGGAATTCGGCGCCCCATGGGTGAAAGTCAGCGTCGCCAAGCTCGGACTCATGCGCAGCATCAAGCGCTTGGGCGTGACCATTGAAAGAGGCAAGAAATAGGGAACCTCTAATTTAGTCCCGCGTGACCGCGGCGGCGGCTTTGCGGTATGGGATGCGCGAAGCGCGACGCAGCGAATGGTTGACCCCCTTCGCAAGGAGCGCGACAAAGTAGACCACCCGCAAAGCCCCGTCCCGAAAGGGTTGCGGCGAATAAGGCCGCATCTGCGGCGTTGCGCTCCTCGTCCAGAGCGTAAACTATGGACTTCGTCGCGCGCCTTGCATCTACGGCCTTCTCGACCGCAACGCGGCTCACGAAGGACTGAATCAGAGGTTCCTTAACCTCGTGGATGATGCTTGGCATGCAGCTGTTTCAGTCGTTCCCGCGCCACGTGAGTGTAAATCTGCGTGGTGGAAATATCGGCGTGGCCCAAGAGCAACTGCACCACGCGCAAATCGGCGCCGTGATCGAGAAGATGCGTGGCGAAGGCGTGCCGCAAAGTATGCGGTGAAACCGGTTTCTTGAACGCGGCCTGCGCACAATAGCGGCGCAGCAAATACCAGAAAGCCTGGCGCGTCATCGCCTGCCCGCGCTCCGTGACAAACAGTGCATCGCTCATTTTTCCTTTGAGCAAATCCGGCCGCGCTTCATCCAGATAGCGCTTGATCCAGGTCAGCGCTTCTTCGCCCAGCGGCACCAGCCGCTCCTTCGACCCCTTGCCCATTACCCGCACCACGCCCATGTCGAGGCTCACCTGCAGAATTTTCAGGCTCACCAGTTCCGACACGCGCAAGCCGCTGGCGTAGAGCACTTCCAGCATGGTTTTGTCGCGCAAGCCGAGCGGCGTATCCACCCGCGGTGCATTGAGCAAGGACTCGACATCGCCTTCCGTCAGGCTTTTGGGCAGGCCGCGCGGCAGCTTGGGGGAATCGATGCGCAGGGTGGGATCGGCCTTGATCCTGCCCTGGCGCAGGGCAAAACGGAAAAAACGCCTGAGACTGGATAGCTCGCGGCTGGTGGTACGCGCGCGCGCTTTGGCGGCCAGCACTTGATGCGCGAGGAAATCCTCGATGTCCTGTTGCCGGGTATCGAGCAGCGGTATGCGGTTCTTTTTGCTCAACCACTGCACGAATTTCAGCAAATCACTGCGGTAACTCGCAAGGGTATTGAGCGAAAGCCCGTCCTCCAGCCACAGGGCGTCGCAGAATTCATCGAGCAGGCTTTCCTCAACCCCGCTCATGCTTGAGCAGCCAGCGCTTGATCGCCAGCGGGTCACCCTCGTCGCAGTTCATGAAACCGCCCAGGTTGCCGCTCCCCAGCACGCGGTGGCAGGGCACAACGAGGGGAATCGGATTGGCGCCGCATGCCTGCCCCACCGCTCGCGGCCCCGAAAACAGCTTGCGTGCAATCTCGCCATAGGTCAGCGTGCGCCCGCGCGGAATCTGCTGGATGGCCCGCCATATTCTTTGCTGATAAGGCGTGCCGCTCAGCTTCATCGGCAGATTGAAACGTGCTTCCGGGTCGCGCAGGTAAGCTTCAAGCTGACGGCACACTTTTGCGGCGAAGAAGGTTTGCGGAGAAAGCGCCCGGGTCTGGCGCGGTAGGAAATCGATCCGCGTGAGGCATTCGCCTTGGTGGCGTATGCCGAGCACCGCAAACGGGGTCTTGAGTTTCGCCTGGTATTCACCCTGGATTTCGGCTTGACGCATACGCAAAAGATAGCGCAGTTGGGCGTAAACTACAATCGCTTGAGTGCCTGCTTGACCGCTTCCCGTCGTGCGGCCTTAAAAACAAAAACGCAGCGCGATTATTGCTGGCCGGGGGTTTCCGGCAGAGTTCCATCCATGACCTGGCTTTCCAGTTTTTCGCGAATGCGCGCCGACTTGCCGGAGCGCTGACGCAGGTAATAGAGCTTGGCGCGGGATACATCGCCTTTGCGCTTGACCTCGATGCTGGCAATCAGCGGCGAATAGGTCTGGAAAGTCCGCTCCACGCCTTCGCCGGACGACACTTTTCGCACGATGAAGGAGGAGTTGAGCCCGCGGTTGCGCTTCGCCACCACTATGCCTTCGTAAGCCTGGATGCGCTTGCGGTCGCCTTCCACCACGTTGACGTTCACCACCACGGTATCGCCGGGGGCGAAATCCGGAATGCTCTTGTTAAGCCGCTTGATTTCCTCGGATTCGAGCTGTTTGATCAGGTCCATCGCTTACTCCTTGCCCTGTTCCTGTTTGAATTCGTCGAGGAGTTTGCGCTCCTCGTCGCTTAACCCGCGCTTGGCGAGCAAATCCGGGCGCCGCAGCCAGGTGCGCCCCAGCATTTGCTTGAGCCGCCAGCGGTTGATTTCCGCATGATGGCCGGAGAGCAGGACCTGCGGCACGCCCATCCCCGCATACGCTTCCGGGCGCGTATAGTGCGGGCAGTCAAGTAGGCCGTTCACGAACGAATCCTGCTCCGCCGACTGCGCATCGCCCAGCACGCCGGGCAGTTGGCGGATGATGCAGTCCATCAGCACCAGCGCCGCCAGTTCCCCGCCGGAGAGCACGTAGTCTCCCAGCGAGATTTCCTCGTCCACCTGGCGGGTAATCAGCCGTTCGTCCACGCCTTCATAACGTCCGGCGAGCAATATTAATCCCGGCTGCCTTGCGAGTCCCGCCACCCAGGCATGGTTCAAAACCGTGCCTTGCGGCGATAAATAAATGACTCGCGTTTGCCCGACACCCGCTTCGCGCTGATGCAGCTTGGCCTGTTCAATCGCCTGCTCCAGCGGCTCCGCCAGCATCACCATTCCCGGCCCGCCGCCAAAAGGGCGGTCGTCCACCGTGTGGTAATTATTCGTAGTGAACTGCCGCGGATTCCAAACCTTTAACTGATACCGTCCTTCTTCCCGGGCGCGCCGGGTAACCCCGTATTCGGTGAGCGCCTCGAACATCGGCGGGAACAGCGTGATGACGTCGAAGTGGAGCATCGGGGCGTCTTTAGTAATCCAGGCTCCAATCCACCCGCACCACGCCTTGAGCCAGATTCACTTCGCGCACCACTTGGGGAATGAACGGAATGAGGCGTTCGCGCTCACCCATTACCCGCAATACATCGTTGGCTCCGGTGGCGAACAGGTTTTTTACCGTCCCCAATTCCACGCCGTCGAGGTTCACCACCTGCAGGCCGAGCAAATCGGCCCAGTAATATTCTCCGGCTTTGGCTTGCGGCAATTGGCTGCGCTTCACCGCGATATGGGCGCCTTTGAGGCTTAGCGCCGCCGCGCGGTCTTCTACGTTTTTCAGCTTCGCCACTACTGTTTTGCCGTGCGGCCTGGCCTCAGCCACAGCGATTTCACGCCACTCGCTTTCTTCACCCACCCACCATGAGGTGTGGCGAGTCAGGCTTTCCAACGTTTCGGTATACGGTTGGATTTTGATCCAGCCCTTCACACCATACGGAGCGGTAACCCGCCCCATCGCCACCATTTTTTCAAGCGGCTTTTTGCGCACCAAGCTGTTTGATGAGCCGCACCACGGTGTCGCTGAGTTTTGCGCCGCGGCCCTGCCAGTGGTTAATCCGGTCCATTTGGATGCGTAGCGTCTCATGGCCTTCCGGCGCTTTCGGGTCGTAAAACCCGATGCGCTCGATAAATTTGCCGTCGCGCGAGCGTCGCTTGTCCGCCACCACTACGTTGAAGAACGGGCGCTTTGTGGCACCACCGCGCGATAGTCGAATCACGACCATAATCCACCCACCCAGAAAATCCAGAAAGGCGGTGATTTTACGCTGATTTACGAGAGCTTGGCAAGGGGAAAAGAGCACGGTGCCGCGGTCTGTTCAGTCGCGGTAATCCGCATCAGGTCTGTTTGCCGGCTGCAAATTTTACCTCGGCTTTGCCACTTCCTTATAGAATTCCCTACCTGTTACCCGTGTCGCAAGCCTTGAGAAGAAACTGATGCCAACCCAAGCCATAAAACGCGCGCTTTATCTGTATTAAAGACTACAAGCTTAAGGATTTCAACAAAGCTCTTCTGCGGAAACTTAAATTGCCGAAGTATTTGGGCAGTACCCACCTTTGTCCCGTTTGCAACACCCGGCTCAAATGCTTCAAGCCCATTTTCAAGTCCTTTTTGAGAAAGCTCGAGGAATACGGGTTTGTTTATCCCGTCGAATCGTTTGAAACCCTGAATGTTTCCGCCTATTCCTGCCCCTCGTGCGACGCCTCCGACCGGGACCGGCTGTATGCGCTTTTCCTCGAGGAGAGATTCCAGACCTTGAAACAGGACAAAGTTTACAAATTCGTGGATTTCGCACCCTCATTGCCGCTATCCAGAAAGCTGCGGACGTGCTCCTCACTCGATTACCGCAGCGCCGACCTGCACCGCAAAACCGCCGATGATCGGGTCGACATCACTGACATGGCGCTTTATGCAAACGACTCGATTGACATGTTTCTCTGTTCGCACATTTTGGAACATGTGCCTGACGACCAAAAAGCCATGCGCGAGCTGCACCGAATTTTAAAACCTGGTGGATTCGGCATCGTCATGGTGCCTATCATCACTGTGCTGCAAGACACCCATGAAGATACCTCTATCACCTCGCCGGAGGGCCGCTGGAAATATTTCGGCCAGGACGATCACCTGAGACAGTATTCCCGCGCGGGAGAAAACGGCTTGGTGACAAGACTGCAAAAAAGCGGGCTTCACGGTGCATTTTTACACCGTGGAGCACTTTGGCGCAGCTGCTTTCGACAAACACGGCATAGCTCGCAATTCGGTTCTATACGTGGTTGAAAAACACGCCGCCGAATAAAAGGGCGGCTGTTTAGGAAGGTAAAATCTGCTCTTGATTGCCCCCTTTTTGCGCCGCTGAGGTTTGGCAGGCAAATCCCGGTTGAGATAGAAACAATTTGCCTTTCTCACTGGCCCGCCGGGCCAGTCCCGGCATCTCTAACGCATGCCCGGAAACATGCCTTTCATGCCCCTCATCATCTTTCCCATCCCGCCCTTTGACATCATTTTCATCATCTTCTGCACTTGCTCGAACTGGTTGAGCAGGCGATTTACTTCCTGCACTGTCACCCCGGCGCCGGCGGCAATGCGTCGTTTGCGCGAGGCCTTGAGGATTTCCGGTTTGGCCCGCTCTTGCGGGGTCATGGAATTGATGATGCCCTCGACGCGGCGAATCGTTTTTTCATCCATCTGCGCGTTTTGCGCCATTTGCCCCATTTCCCCGGGCAGTTTGTCGACGAGCTTGGCTAACCCCCCCATTTTCCGCATCTGTTGGATTTGCGCCTTGAAGTCTTCCAAGTCAAAACCCTTGCCCTGCTTGACTTTCTGCGCAAGTTTTTTCGCTTCTTCCTGATCCACTCCGCGCTGCACTTCCTCGATGAGCGAGAGCACATCGCCCATGCCGAGAATGCGCGAAGCCATGCGCTCGGGATGGAAGGGTTCCAATCCGTCCAGCTTTTCGCTGACGCCGGCAAACTTGATGGGTTTGCCGGTGACAAAGCGCACCGACAGCGCCGCGCCGCCGCGCGCATCGCCGTCGAGTTTGGAAAGCACTACGCCCGTGAGCGGCAGTGCGTCGTTGAACGCCTTGGCGGTATTCACTGCGTCCTGTCCCTGCATCGCGTCCACCACGAACAGGGTTTCAATCGGCCTGAGCATGGCATGCAGTTCGCCGATTTCGCGCATCATGGTCTCATCAATAGCGAGGCGGCCCGCGGTGTCGACGAGCAGCACGTCATGAAAATGCTTGCGCGCAAAATCGAGCGCGTTTTGCGCGATCATGACCGGCCTGCTTCCCGCCTCGACCGGGAAGAAATCCACATTGAGTTGCTTTGCCAGCGTGCGCAACTGCTCAACCGCCGCCGGGCGGTACACGTCGCAGCTCGCGAGCAGCACTTTTTTCTTTTGCGCCTGGAGAATCCGAGCGAGCTTGCTGGCAGTGGTGGTCTTGCCCACGCCCTGCAGGCCCGCGAGCAGAATCACCGCGGGCGGCGCGGTGGCGAGATCAAGCCCGACATGGGAACTCCCCATGAGCTGGGCAAGCTCATGATGCACCACACCGATCGCAGCTTGGCCGGGTGTGAGGCTTCCCAACACTTCCTGGCCGAGTGCCTTTTCTTTTATGCGGTTGATGAATTCCTTCACCACCGGCAGCGCCACATCGGCTTCCAACAGTGCCATGCGCACTTCGCGCAGCGCATCCTGAATATTGGTTTCGGTAAGCCGCGCCTGACCGCGCAGGGTCTTGATGACGCCGGAAAGCCGTTGCGCAAGATTGTCGAGCATGGTGTTGGCGCCGATTAATGCCTTGGAGATTCAGTTGGTGTAGACTGGAAAAAGAAACACCAATCTTTTCAGTACATGCCGGCCATTTTACCTTATCTGATTATCGCCCTGCTTTACGCCCTGCTGGGTTTTCATTTCTGGCGCACACGCTGGCAGCTCGCCGCGCCCGAATCCGGCGGCGTTGCCGCGCCGATGCAATGGGAAAGATTCGCGATTCTCGTGCCATTTGTTCTGCACAGCGCGCTGCTCCATCACTCCACTTTCACCGGCGCCGGCGTGAACCTCGGCGTGGGCAATGCGCTGTCTGCAATATTATGGCTGGCGGTGCTGCTGTACTGGCTGGTGAGCTTCTTTTACAACTTCGAAGGCCTGCAGGCGCTGGTGTTGCCCCTGGCCGCGGCGTGTGTGCTCGCCCCCTTACTCCTGCCCACGACACACATGCTTTCCAACACCGGGCTTCCGGCATTCCGTGTGCATTTCCTGCTGTCCATGCTCGCCTACGGCCTGCTTACCATCGCCGCATTGCACGCGGTGCTGATGATGCTGGTGGAACGCCGTCTGCATCTCGGCGCCTTGCCGGCTATGCTCAACAGCCTGCCGCCGCTTCTCACCATGGAGACGCTGCTCTTCCGCATCATCAATGTGGGGTTCGTCCTTTTGACGCTGGTGCTGATCAGCGGCATCCTGTTTTCGGAAGAGCTCTTTCATAAGCCGGCGCCGTTTACGCACAAGACACTATTCGCCTTCATTTCCTGGGGAATTTTCGCTGCGCTTTTGGGCGGCAGGAAAATCTACGGCTGGCGCGGGCGCACCGCCGCGCACTGGACGCTTGCCGGCTTTATCGCGCTGATCCTGGCCTATATCGGCAGCAAGTTTGTGCTGGAAGTAATTCTGCACCGCTGATGTTCCCGTGCGGTACGGCTTGACAAGAAGCAAGCGCGCAACTGATACTCAATTCGTCTCCTTACTCGATCGTTAAATCCCTTTGGATGAAATTCCCATAAGCGTATTATTTGCTGCGCTCGGCTTGCTCCTTATTATCTCCGCGTTTTTCTCCATCTCCGAAACCAGCATGATGGCGCTCAACCGCTACCGGTTGAGGCACCTGGTGCAAGTCGGCAGCCGCGGCGCCAAGCTCACCTCGCAGCTGCTCGCGCAAACCGACAAGCTGCTCGGCGTGATTCTGCTCGGCAACACCTTGCTCAACGCCGCGGCCACCACCTTGAGCACCATTATCGCCGTGCAGCTTTTTGGTGATAAGGAAATCGTGCTGGGCTTGAGCACCGTGTGCATCACCTTCATGCTGCTGGTGTTCAGCGAAATCACGCCGAAAATCATCGGCGCCTCCCAGCCCGAGCGCATCGCCCTCCCGGCAAGCTATCTGCTCACGCCGCTGCTCAAGCTGTCTTACCCCGCGGTGTGGATCGTTAACCTTTTCGCCAAAGCCTTGCTTTGGCTGCTGCGATTCAAACCCGCCGTGGAGGCGCACAAACTCAGCCTTGAAGAACTGCGCACGCTGGTGCTGGAAGCAAGCCATTTCATTCCGCAAAAACACCAAAGCATCCTGTTGAACCTGTTAGAGCTGGAAAACATCACGGTGAACGACGTGATGACGCCGCGCAACCACATTGAGGCCGTCGACATCGAAGCGCCGCAAGAGGTGATACGCCGCCAGCTTGCCACCTGCTATCACACCCGGCTGCCGGTGTACCAGAGTCAATTGGACAACATCGTCGGCATTCTCCACGTGCGCAAAGCGCTCAATTTGGGCCTCGAGCAGCAGTTCAACGCTGAGAACCTGCGCGGGATGTTGCGCGAAGCCTATTTCATTCCGGCCGGTACACCCTTGTTTTCGCAATTGCAGCTGTTCCAGGAAAACCAGGACCGCCTGGGCTTGGTGGTGGACGAATACGGTGAGCTGATGGGGCTGGTCACCATCGAAGACATAGTTGAGGAAATCGTCGGCGAATTCACCACGCATTCGCCGGCGAAAAGTCTGATGCTGCACGAGCAGCAAGACGGCAGTTTCCTGGTCGAAGGCGGCAGTCTGCTGCGCGACCTCAACCGCAAGCTTGGACTGAAATTGCCGCTGGACGGGCCGAAAACCCTGAACGGCCTGATCCTCGAGCATTTCCGTGACATTCCCGAAACCGGCACCAGCCTGAAAATCGCCGGCTACCCGGTGGAAATCGTGCAAACCCAGGATCGGGTGGTAAAAGTAGTGCGCTTTTACCCCCAGCAGGTCATCGAGCCGCAATAGCCCTTGCGGCCGGGGCGCCCGTCTTTACAAAGCACATTGACAAGTGCATTATTTCTATTTGTTTTTTGTGATTTTTTTCACAAAACCGGAGCAAAAATGGTCGCCACCATACAAAGCAGCCTGAGCAGCCTGAGCAGTCTGGCGCGCACCCTGGTGCAAAAGGGCCGCCTGCTGCCGGTTGACGCCGAAGCCATCCAGGCCAAAGCCGCCAGTTCCGGCATCGGCTTTGTGGAGCAACTGATACAAACCAACAAAATCAGGGCAGTTGAAGTTTGCGAGTTCGTCTCGCAAACCTTCGGCTACCCGCAGCTCGATCTCAACGCCATCGATTCCGGACATTTTCCCAAGGGCGTGCTCGACGAAAAAATAATGCGCGGCGGGCGGGCGTTGCCCTTATTCAAGCGCGGCAACCGGCTGTTTGTCGGGCTTTCCGATCCCACCAACCTGGCGGTGCTGGATGAAATCAAGTTCAAGACCGGGTTGACGGTGGAACCCGTCGCGGTCGAGGATGACAAGCTCGGCCCGCTTATTAACAAAGCCGTTGAGTCTGCCGAGGCCAACATCGACAAACTGGTCGCCCAAGATTCCGGCTCCATCGGCGATCTGCTGGGCAATCTCGATGAGGAAGTCGCGGAGGAAGGCGTCGGCGACGATGTCTCCGCAGCGGCGGACAACGAACTGGTCAAGCTCGTCAACAAAATCGTCGTTGATGCCTACAACCAGGGCGCGTCCGACATTCACATCGAGCCCCGTCCGGGCAAGCAGAAAACCAAGATCCGTTTCCGCAAGGACGGGTCGTTGCTACCCTATATTGAAGTCCCGTCGAATTACCGCCAGGCGCTGATCGCGCGAATCAAAATCATGTGCGACCTGGACATCTCGGAAAAGCGCAAGCCACAGGACGGCAAGATCAAGTTCAAGAAATTTGGTCCTCTGGATGTCGAGTTGCGGGTCGCCACCTGTCCGACCCAGGGCGGAATGGAAGATGTAGTGATGCGGATACTTTCCGCCGGCAAGCCGATTCCGATTGATAACCTGGGCTTGAATGCGCGCAATCTGAAAACGCTCAAAGAAATCGTCAGCAAGCCCTACGGCTTTTTTTTAGTGTGCGGCCCGACCGGTTCCGGCAAGACCACCACGCTGCACTCGGTGCTGAGCTATCTCAACACCCCGGAAACCAAGATCTGGACCGCGGAAGACCCGGTGGAAATCACCCAGGAAGGCCTGCGCCAGGTGCAAATGAATCCCAAGGCAGGGCTTAATTTCGCCACAGCCATGCGCGCGTTCCTGCGTTGTGATCCGGATGTGATCATGGTCGGCGAGATGCGCGACAAGGAAACTGTCTCCATCGGCATCGAGGCGTCGTTAACCGGCCACCTGGTGTTTGCCACCTTGCACACCAACAGCGCGCCGGAGTCCATCGTCCGGCTGCTGGACATGGGCATGGACCCGTTCAACTTCGCCGACGCGCTGCTGGGAGTGCTGGCGCAGCGCCTGGCCAAGCAGATCTGCTCCAGCTGCAAGAAAGCGCACGTTGCCACCGCGGATGAAACCAAGCTGCTTCTGATGGAATATTGTGAGGAACTCAAAAATACCCCGGTTTGGCAAAAAGACCCGAACGCGGCAATCAAGGAAATCCATGGCGAATGGGTGAAACAGTTTGCCGACAACAAAGGCCAGTTCACGCTTTACGAGCCGGTAGGCTGCGATAATTGCAGTGGCACCGGCTACCGCGGACGGATCGGCCTGCATGAGCTTCTCGTCGGCACCGATATGCTTAAGAAAAATATCCAGGAACATGCGCGTGTCGCGGAAATACTGGTGACCGCCCTTTCCGAAGGCATGCGCACACTGAAACAGGACGGAATCGAAAAGGTACTGCATGGGCTCACTGACATGCACCAAGTGCGGGCGGTATGTATAAAATAAGCCGGGCTTGAAGCAAAACCGTCAGCAGTAACTAAGGAGACACACATGGCAACCGCAGCAACCGCAGCGGCAAAAAAAGACGTCAAGGAATTACTGTTTGCCTGGGAAGGCAAGGACAAGTCAGGCAAAACCATCTCCGGTCAGATGAAGGCCGGCGGCGAAGCCGTGGTCCGGGCTTCGCTACGGCGCCAGGGCGTTCAAGTCACCAAAGTCAAGAGGCAGCGCCTTGGCCGCGGCAAAGTTAGAGACAAAGACATCACTCTATTCACGCGACAACTGGCAACTATGATGAAATCGGGGGTCCCGCTGCTGCAGGCCTTCGATATCGTCGGCAAGGGAAACAGCAACCCGGCGGTGTCCAAACTCCTGCTCGACATCAAGACCGACGTGGAAACCGGCAGCAGCCTGAGCCAGGCGTTCAGGAAATATCCGTTGTACTTCGACAGCTTGTTTTGCAACCTGGTGGGCGCGGGCGAAGCGGCCGGTATTCTCGACACCCTGCTGGATCGCCTGGCCACCTACAAGGAAAAAATTCTTGCCATCAAGAGCAAAATAAAATCGGCGCTGTTTTACCCGATATCGATTGTGGTGGTGGCGTTCATCATCACCGCGGTGATCATGATCTTTGTCATCCCGGCATTCAAGGATCTCTTTTCCGGTTTCGGCGCAGACCTTCCCACGCCAACACTTGTGGTGATGGCGATTTCGGACTTTTTCGTCAAATACTGGTACGCGATATTTGGCGGAATCGGCTTTGGCCTGTGGTTCTTTTTCTACACCTGGAAGCGCTCCGAGAAAATGCAGGCCTTCATGGACCGCCTGATGCTGAAACTGCCAGTATTCGGACCACTGATCCAAAAAGCCACCATTGCCCGCTGGACCCGCACGCTTTCCACCATGTTTGCCGCCGGCGTGCCGCTGGTGGAAGCGCTGGACTCCGTGGCGGGCGCTGCCGGCAACTTTGTCTACTACGAGGCGACCAAGCAGATCCAAAGCGAAGTCACCACCGGCACCAGTCTTACCGTGGCGATGCAAAACAGCCGGGTGTTCCCCAACATGGTGCTGCAGATGGTGGCCATCGGCGAAGAATCCGGCTCCCTCGACAGCATGCTCGGCAAGGTGGCGGACTTCTTCGAAGGCGATGTCGACGACGCAGTGGATGCGCTCTCCAGCCTGATGGAGCCGGTGATCATGGTGGTACTGGGCACGCTGATCGGCGGCCTGGTGATCGCCATGTATCTGCCGATCTTCAAGATGGGCCAGGCGGTGTAAAAGGAATAAAGCCTTTCCGGCCGCAAAACGAACAGCCCGGGCCCGAAAACAGCGGTTGGTGTAAACCGCCGCCGCGGCTGTGCAGCATGCGGCAGCCGATACCCGCTAAAGTTGCAACCTCCCCTAACGTACCGCTGAATCAATCATGGCGTTTTTCCATCTCTTGCAAACATCGCCCTTGGCGTTGGTCATCGCCTGCCTGGTGTTGGGCTTGATGATGGGCAGTTTTCTCAATGTCGTCATCCACCGTCTGCCGAAAATGCTGGAGCAGAAATGGCAGATGCAATGCGCGGAATTGGAAGGCGAGACGCCCGCTCCCGCGCCGCGCTTCAATTTGATTGTGCCGCGCTCCGCCTGTCCGGCTTGCGGCAAGCCCATCACCGCCCTGGAGAACATCCCGGTCCTGAGCTACCTCTGGCTGCGCGGCAAATGCTCCGGCTGCCACGCCCCCATCGCCAGCCGCTATCCCTTGGTCGAAGCACTCACCGGCCTGGTGAGCGCCGGCATTGCCTGGCATTTCGGTTTCAGCCCGGCCGCTCTTGCCGCGCTGGTTTTCGCCTGGTGCATGATTGCGCTCACTTTCATCGATCTCGATACGCAACTGCTGCCCGACGACATCACGCTTCCCCTGCTGTGGGCGGGCCTACTGCTCAATCTGAGCGGAGTGTTTGCCAATCTGCAATCGGCGATCATCGGCGCGGTTGCCGGCTATCTGGTGTTGTGGGCGGTATACTGGCTGTTCAAATTCGCCACCGGCAAGGAAGGCATGGGCTACGGCGATTTCAAACTGCTCGCCGCCATCGGCGCCTGGTTCGGCTGGCAGATGCTGCCGCTGGTGATTCTGCTCTCATCTTTCGTTGGTGCGGTAGTCGGCATTCTGCTGATGGCCGTGAAAGGCCGCAGCCGCAACGCGCCGATTCCGTTCGGGCCTTATCTTGCGGCGGCCGGGTTGATCGCGCTCATCTGGGGGCCTGCCCTCAACCAGTTGTATTCCAGCACACTGCGGTTATGACTTTCACGGTGGGCTTGACCGGCGGCATCGGCTGCGGCAAAAGCAGCGCGGCGCGCCTGTTTGCCGAGCGCGGCGCGACGCTGGTCGACACTGATGTTATCGCGCATGAACTTACTGGACCCGGCAGCCCGGTACTGTCCGCGATCCTCGAGCAATTCGGCAAAGAAGTCCTCCAATCGGATGGTGCTCTCAACCGCGCCGAACTGCGCCGCAAAGTGTTTGCCGATGCGCAAGCGCGAAAAAAACTGGAAGCCCTGCTGCATCCATTGATCCGCGCCAAAGCCCTGCAGCAACTTGCTTCCCGCAATGCGCCCTATGCAATTCTGGTGGTGCCGCTTCTGCTCGAAACGGGCAGTTTGCGCGAGCAAGTGCAACGAGTATTGGTCGTCGATTGCAGTGAGGCGCAGCAAATTGCGCGCGCCATGGCGCGCAGCGACTTGAGCGAGGTGGAAGTGCGCGCCATCATGAAAACGCAGCTTTCGCGTACGGCGCGGTTGAAACTCGGCGACGATGTGCTCGCCAATGACGGCGGACTGGCCGAACTCGGTGAGCGGGTCGAGGCTCTGCACCGCCATTATCTCGAGTTGGCGGATGCCCATCGCGCGCGCGCTGCGGCTGCGGATTAAACAGGGTGTTGGAAAACTCTCCGGGAACCGCGTTTGACACGAAAAATGCTTAGATGCAAGGCGCGCGACGAAGGTCGTAGCCCGGACTACGATGCCGAGAAGCGCAACGCAGCAGATGGGCATTTTTCGTGCAAACCCGGATGGGGCGTGGCTTTCCGGGCGGTCTGCTTTGTCGCTCGCCTTGCGAATAGGCAACGGCTATTCGACGCGGCTCGCTTCGCGCATCCCATCCCGGAAAGCCGACGCCGCGGCCCCGTGGA